>JBLGCM010000207.1:0-4209 GCA_047617345.1 Natronomonas sp.
CGACGAGGTCGCCCTGCTGGATCCGGCGTGGGTCTCCTACGAGGCGATGGCGAAAATCGCCGGTGCGGACCTCAAGCGCGTCGACACCGCGGCCCACGACTTCCAACTGGAACCCGCCCTGGACGAACTCGCAGAGACAGTTTCCGACGAGACCGATCTGCTCGTCGTGAACTCGCCGGGTAACCCACACGGAGCCGTCTACTCGGACGCTGCCCTCGAAGGCGTCCGAGATCTGGCCGTCGAACACGACTTCCTCGTCATTTCCGACGAGATCTACAAGGAGATCACCTACGACGGCACCGTGCCGACGAGTCTCGGCACGCTCGACGGGATGGAGGACCGAACACTGACGCTCAACGGCTTCTCGAAGGCCTACGCGATGACCGGCTGGCGGCTCGGCTACTTCGCTGCGCCGGAGGAGGTCGTCGAGCAGGCCGGCAAGGTCCACGGTCACTCCGTCTCCTGTGCCGTCAACTTCGTCCAGCACGCCGGCGTCGAGGCGCTCGAAAACACCGACGAGGCGGTCGCGGAGATGCGCGACGCCTTCGAGGACCGGCGGGACTTCCTCGTCGAGGAGTTCGAGTCCCGCGGCGTCGAGATTACCGAGCCGAAAGGCGCCTTCTACATGATGCTCCCCGTCGCCGAGGACGATCAGGCCTGGTGTGACGACGCGATCAGCGAGGCCCACGTCGCGACGGTGCCCGGCAGCGCCTTCGGGACGCCCGGCTACGCGCGGCTCTCCTACGCCAACAGCAAGGAGCGCCTGCAGGAGGCAATCGACCGACTCGAAGCCGAGGACCTGCTGTAGCGGCCCGGAGTTCGGGCGACTCGGAGAGAACGGACGACTTTTTGCCCACGATGGCGTAGCTGTGGTATGTTACTTGTTCGCGGGTGGGCCGGCGACAGCGCGCTGACCGGGACGATTTTCGAGGAGGGAGAGTCCGCCCCGGAGTACAACGGCTCGCCGAAGACGGATGCGCCGTACGTCTGGGTCTGCGACGAGTTCTACGAGGTCGAAAGCGGCGGCAGCACTCAACGGATCGACGGCCGAGAGATACAGGTCGCCTTCGAGTCGCCGATGCCCCGCGGTTTCGAGAGCCGTGAGGCCGCGCTGGAAGCCGCAAAAGAGCACCTGCGAACGCAGTTCGTCCGCCTCGGAGTCGACCGCGCGGAAGTCGAGATCGAAGTGCTCGACGAAGACGAAAACACCGTCCAGCCGTCCGGCTAGAGTTTCGCGGCGCACTCGCTACAGTACTCGAAAGAGGGGTCGTTGACAGCCTGGCAGTTCGGGCACTGATTGTCCTCGCTCGCGAGCGTCTCCCTGACCGGTTCGTCGGCCGGCCGGCTCTTGGCAGGGTCGCGGGTCGCAGCCTCGCGGACGACGTTCGCGAGCACGTACAGGCCGGCGACCAGTCCGACGAGCAGCGAACTGACCCAGAGGAACAGCCAGAGCCGTCCGACCATACGAACGCATTAGCCCAGAGAATACTGAAGGTTCCGTCGACCGCCTCAAAGGTCCAGCCGCTCGGCCGGGCCCCACCGCTTGTCGTTGTAATCGGTCTGTCGGCCGGTCTCGAAGGTGTGTTCGATTCGGCGGCGGATCGTCGCCTTCCCCTGTCGGTCGATCCGGGCCAGTTCGTCGGCCTTTCCAACAGCCAGCGGCGGCCCGCGCTCGCGGGCGACCGCGCCGAGAAACTGCTCGGTCAACGCCTCGCGGCGCGCTTGATCGCGGGTGAACACGTACGGCGCTTCGATCCGGTAGATCAGATCGTCACGGGGATCGTAGACGGCGAAGAAGGTCACCTCGTACGCTTCGTCGTCGAGTTCTCGCCGCCTGTCGAGTTCGATAGTGCCGTCGGCGAGAACGCCGTCCGTCCCGGCCCGGGAGCGATACCAGCCAGTGAAGGTCAGCGCGTCGGTCTTCGGATCCCCGTTCTCGTCGGGGCGTTCGAGCACACGCCGGAAGAAGTCCGCGTCGTCGACCCACGGCGCCCCGACCGCCCGCCGGAGTTCGCGGGTGATCGCCTTCGAGGCGCTGTTTTTGACGAAACCGGCCAGCGGAACGTCCCGGTCGGCAAATTTCTCGACCAGCTCGAGATAGTTCGCGATCACGTCCGTGAACTCCTCGCGTTCGATGATCAGCCGTTCGAGTTCGGGGTCGCGCTCGACCCACTTCAGCAGTCCGGTCGGATAGATCGGGCCATCGAGCACGAGCAGATCCTCGACCACGTCGCTCTGTTTGAGGGCGTGCTCGCTCTCGGCGAGATACAGCGCCAGCGCGTGGACGACGACCTGCTCGTGGCGGTCGACACGCGGCGCTTGGAGGATGCGTCGGCGCGCGTACCCCTCGTCGACCATCCGCCAGTCAGTCTCCTCGAAGGATGCGGCCGCGTCGTTCGTGTGGACGGTCATCACGATGCTTCTGGCGCGGTGCAGATCCACATCGGAGGGAACGCCCGCCATCGCGGCCTGAGACACATCGATCACCAGCCCGTTTTTGAACGTCGTCGGGTTGATCGTTCCCGCGTCGAGGCCGTGCTGAGTGGGAAACGGCGGGTCCGCGAGCGCGATATCTGCAATCGACACTTTCCGTTTACCGTGCTCGCCCAGGGAGTCGAGGACGACCGAGCCGTCGCTGTCGTAGAGCGGATCGAGAAAGTCGGCGAAGGCGTGCTCGGCGAGTGCTGTCTGATCGGTCTCGTCGACAGCCGTCCGCACCTGATCTGCGAGGTCGGCGATGCCGTCCACGTGGACGGGATCGAGTGTCATGCCTACCGTTGTGCGGCCGCGGATAAAAACTATCAGGGAGCTCCGTCCCCGCCACTGTCGTCAGCAGGCGGCGAACCGTCCGCTCCAGCATCCGAGCGGTCTGTCCCAGGCCCGTTCTCATCGCTATCGTCGTCGTCTCCGAGATTGTCCTTCAGCGTCTGTAGTTCGGTCTCCACGTCGATTCTCACCGCATCGCCTTCCTCGGGTTCGACGCCGAGTGTCGAGCCGTCGTCGGCCCCGCCCTCTTCGATCCGTCCCTCGGCCGCGAGTTGCTGGCTGATCCGATCCTGAAGGGTTCGCGCCTCCGCCAGCAGTCGGCGGACGTCCTCGTCAGCCCCCTGTTCGAGCGAGGACTGGACCGTTTCGAGCGTCTCGTCGAGTCGGGACAGCGCCCGCTGTCCGAGTTCCTCCGTGCGATTGCTGACCTCGTCGGCTGCCGGATTGGACTGGCTGCGAGAGTCGCGCCCTTCCGCGAGTCGGATCGTCCGGCGGAGCAGCTTCAACGCGCGGATGTTCGTCTCCAGCAGGAGGATCACGCCGGGAATGGCAACCTCGCTGGTGAACTGCGAGAGCTGTCGGCGGGTGGACATCGGGCCGGATCGGTCGGCGTCTAGTTCCCGCTGGAGCGTCTGCAACTCCCGCGTGAGGTCGCGCAACAGCCGCGTCACGTCCACATCTCCCGGATCGCTCATATGAGAGGAGTTCGTCCCGCTGCTACAAAAACGCTCTCCGCTGTTTCTCGCCGGAACTCTCGCTAAACAGAAAATACTAATACGGATCCATGTCAGAGAACGATATATGTCGTCTCAGGCAGACGAGTCTCCGCCAGCAGGCCCTCTCCGGTCAGCCGCCGGGGCGGTCGTAACTCTCAGCAACCTCGCGATGCTCCTCGCGGGCGTTCTGGCCGGGTACAGCATCGGCGTTCTCGGCCGAGAAACCGTCGCGCTCCCGCTGATCGGCTCGGCTCCCGGGCTGGCCGTCGGGAGTGTCGGGCTCCTCGCGGCCGTCGTTGTCTACCGGCAATGGGGCTGTTGCACCGGCGGATCGGCAGAGTGTGACTGTTCGGGCGAGTGCGGTGACAGCCGCTCGGTGTGACACCGCGGATTCGTTCTCACTGCCGACCACGATACCTTCGAGACGGCTTCTTTCCCGCGGATTCCGGCGATCTACTGCACTGGAGCGGTGCCGGCGACCTCTCCTCTATATAAGCATTTCCCCGAATCCAATCGTTTAGGCAAGCCAAAACCCTTTTACTTTTAGGGCCACCTAAGTTCGGATGATGAAAGCAACCGACTACGAGTTGGAGGAAAGCGAGCAGCCCCCGGAGGTCTGCCCGGACTGTGACGTGACTGCCCACGTCAGTTGCCCCGAAAAGGTCGTCTTCACCGAACAGGACAACACCGACGGCTGGATCGCGACCGATTACACCGTCGAGCTGAC
>JBLGCM010000208.1:0-4183 GCA_047617345.1 Natronomonas sp.
TGCCGCCGCTCGTGACCTGGGAGCAAACGAGATAGAACTCGACCAACTGGGGATCGCCGTCACGCGACTCAACGCTCGTCTGTTGATCGCCGCGCTGGAAGACCGGGCAGTTCCGACGCCGGTCGAAACCCACGAGCGCGCCCGCGAAGCCATGCGCCACGGCGATGTTCCCGTGATGGGGGGCACTGTCGCCGGCCACACGACCGACGCCGTCGGCACGGCGCTGGCCGAATACACCGACGCCGATCTGCTGATCTACGCGACGAGCGTCCCGGGTGTGTACGACGCCGATCCCAACGAGGATCCCGACGCGACGAAATTCGAGTCGCTCTCTCCCGCCGAACTGGTGGACGTCGTCTCCCATATCGAGATGTCCGCGGGCAGCAACGCCCCGGTCGATCTGCTGGCGACGAAACTGCTCCAGCGCTCGGGCCTGCGTGCTGTTGTCCTCGACGGCACCGATCCGACAGCGCTCACCCGGGCGGTGGAGGGAACCCACGAGGGGACCGACGTGCTCCCGGAGGAGCAGTCATGACCGGTCGCCCCGATCCCTACGAGGTGCTCGACGGCGCGGATTTCTGGGCCGACGCCGCTGCGGATGCCATCGAGCAACACAGCGGCGGCGATCCTATCGTCGTCAAGGGCGGCGTCTCGCCCTCGGGCGTTCCGCACATCGGCCACGCGAACGAGATTCTGCGCTGTTATCTCGTCGCCGAAGTCCTGCGCGAGCGCGGCCACGAAGTCCGGCAGGTGTTCACCGCCGACGACCGCGACCGACTTCGGGCGATTCCCCGACAACTCGCGGATCTCGACGGCAGTCTCGTCGGGCTCGGTGAGGTCGACGCCGGCGCGCTCGGGCGGAATCTCGGCAAACCGTACACTGACGTCCCCGATCCCTTCGGCTGCTGTGACTCCTACGGCGAACACTTCACCGAGCTGCTCCGCCGCGAGACCGAGAAACTCGACGTCGACGTCGAATTCGTCTCCAACACCGAACTGTACGAGTCCGGCGAGTTCGAGGATGTCACGCGGCACGTCCTCGAAAACCGCGAGCAGGCCCGCGAGACACTCGCAAAGTACCAGAACAAAGTCGACGAAGACTACGTTCCCTTCTTCGCTCGCTGTGGCGACTGCGGACAGTTGACCGAGACGATCACCGACGTTGATCTGGACGCCGGCACGGTCTCGTACCGGTGCACTGACGCCGAGGCGGGCGAGGACACCATCGACGGCTGCGGCCACGAGGGGACGACCGATCTCCGAGACGGCAAACTCCCGTGGCGCTTCGAGTGGCCCGCCCAGTGGAAAGTGCTAGGCGTGGATTTCGAGCCCTTCGGCAAGGACCACGCCGAGGGTTCTTGGCCGAGCGGCGTCGATATCGCCCGCAATATCGTCGGCGTCGATCCGCCGGTCGGGATGGTCTACGAGTGGTTCACCTTGGAGGGCGAGGCGCTGTCGTCCTCGGCGGGCAACATCGTCACCGTCGGCGAGGTGCTCGATATCCTCGAACCCGAGGTATTCCGGTATTTCTTCGGGAAAGAGCCGCTCAAACAGCGGGACTTCAGCATCGAGCGGATCGACCAGCTCGTCGACGAGTTCGACCGATTGGAGGAGGGCTACTTCGGCGCGGCCGACGCCGAGGACAGCGAGCGCGAACTGGCCGAGCGACTGTATCCGTTGCTAGTCGACGAGGTTCGAGAAGAACGGATCCGCATTCCCTACACGTTTGCCGCCGTGCTGGGGATGACCGACGATCCGGAACTTCGCGAAGAGATCGCTCGCCGGGAAGGGCACATCCCCGACGACGCGCCGGAGTGGGCCATCGAGGGAGCGCTCGACCGGGTCGCACGCGCCCGGGAGTGGGCTCGCATCACCGAGAACGCTTTCGATTACGAACTCAAGCGCTCGAAGCTGCCCGAGGCGGACTTTGGCGACGCGACGGCGGCGGCACTCGACGACCTCGCGGACTTCGTCGCCGCGGGCCACGACGGCGAGGCGGTCCAGGCCAAAATCTTCGATCTTGCCGAGGAGTACGACATCCCGGTCGGGGAGTTTTTCGGGGCGGGCTATCGGCTCTTTTTCGACGACGACGAGGGGCCGAAACTCGGACCGTTCCTCGCGCGACTGGACGAGGAGTTCGTGGTCGGCCGACTCCGCCGCGAGCGGTGATCACTCGGGGTCGGCCGAGAAGACTCGCTCCGGGCGGATCCGGAGAAGTATCCGCTCGCTGACGATCTCCTGTGGATAGGGCTCGCCGAAATACCGCTGTGAGAGTTCGTCGATGTGTTCGCGCGCGCCCTCGGTCGTGATCTCCTCGACCTCGCCGCTGACGGAGAGGAATCGGTAGGGGTTGTCGGGATCGAGCATACTCACCGAGATTGCGGGGGTTCGCTCGACGTTTTTCGCCTTCTGTCGGTGCCGCTCTGTATTGACGAGCAGACGGTCAGCCTCCTCGTCGTAGCCGATCCAGACGGGACTCGTATGCGGGAGTCCGTTCGGGAACATCGTCGTCACGTGTGCGAACGTCGCCTTCTCGAAGAGGTCGTGGAACTCGGTCGGAATCTCTGCCATACCGGGACTGCGTTCGCTGTCAAGTTAACTCTCCGCCTCGACCGAGACCAAACCCTCTTTGCTCGACCTCTCTACGGTACAAGTAATGTTTGGCCTGTTGACGTGGGTCCTCCTCGGTGTCGTTCTCTATACGGCGGTCGCGATGGGGCTGAGCGCACGCGGCTCCCTCCCCGATTCAGTCAGTGTCACCGGCCCGCTCACGACGATTCACACGAAACGCGGTCGAGCGGTCCTCGATCGAATCGCCCAGCGCAGGCGGTTCTGGCGGGCCTGGGGAAATCTCGGCGTCGGGATCTCGCTGGTGGTGATGGCGATTGCCGGACTGGCAGTTGCGCTGTCGGTGCCTGCAGTGTTTTCACAACCGGACGGTGCCGGCACGCTCCAGAGCCCGAAGAACGCGCTCGTGATCCCCGGTGTCAACGACTTCCTCCCGCCGTCGGCCGCGCCGGCCATCGTCTTCGGCCTGCTGGTCGGCCTCGTCGTCCACGAGGGCGGCCACGGACTGCTCTGTCGGGTCGAGGACATCGAGATCGAATCGATGGGACTGGCGCTGTTTACGATTGTTCCGATGGGGGCGTTCGTCGAACCGGACGCCGACGACCAGCAGGCTGCCAACCGGGGCGCACAGACCCGGATGTTCGCCGCCGGCATCACCAACAACTTCGCGATCTGTGCGATTGCGGCCCTCCTGTTGGTGCCGCTTGCCGCCTCCGTCGCCGTCGTTCCCGGTGCTCCGGTCGGGACGACAATCGACGGCTCCGGTGCCGCATCGGCGGGAATCGAGCACGGCGACGTGATCACAGAAATCGACGGCACGCCGGTCGAGAACGCCTCCTCGCTCGACGAGGAACTCGACAGAAACGCCGCTGGGACCGTCGAAGTCGACCGGCGCGGCGGGGGATCAGTCACGGTCGACCGGCGGTTGCTCGTCGTCGAACACGCCGAAGGCGTGGCAGACGGCATCGTCGGGACCGATCCGCTGACACGGGTCGTCGCGGTCAACGGCTCGGCGGTCGACACCGAACCCGGCTTCGCCTCGACAGTCGCGGATCGACCGGTCGCTACTCTCGAAACGAACCGTGGCAACGCGACGATTCCGGTCGGAGCGTACCTCGCCGAGGTCCCCGAGGGCACGGCACTCGCCGATGCCGGCGCACCGACTGACGGCTCTTCGGTGACGATCACACAAATCGACGACACCCGGACTGCGAACGCCTCCGCTTACGAATCCACGCTCGGAGAGTTCGAGCCCGGTAGCGAAGTTACCGTCGAGGCGTATATCAACGGCGAGCGCCGCGTTCTCAACGCGACAGTCGACGAGGGCTCGACGCTGGGAATACCCGACACAGCCGTCGCGAGTGGGTACAGCGGCTTCGTGTTCGACGATTTCGGCGTCGACGCCTACCCGGCAGAGCAGTTTCTCGCCTTCCTCGACGGGAGCAACGCCGCTGCCTTCCCCGCCGTGACCTCGATTCTCGTCTACGCGGCGAACCTGCTCGTCCTGCCCTTTGCGACGCTGCTCGATCCGACAGTCAGCTACAACTTCGCCGGCTTCAACGGACCGATGACCGCCTTCTTCACCGTCGAGGGGCCGCTGTCGGCCTTTGGCGGC
>JBLGCM010000209.1:0-4178 GCA_047617345.1 Natronomonas sp.
CTCGACAGTCGCGCCCAGTATCTGGAGCAGGTCGGCGTCAGTGTCCGAGAATCCCCGTTCCGGGGTCGTTCCGACTCCCAGGAGCCCAAACTCGCCCAGTGGGACGAAGATACCGCTCTCGAGACCTGTCTCGGACCCGTCGAACGCCCCTTCGGCCCGAAGGTCGTCGTACCTGCGCAATTGCGCCGCCTCGAATGCTTCCCAGCCGAGACTCTCGCCGGCCTCCAGTCGCGGTAACTCGCCGAGTAATTCCGCCGCTCCTGCACTCGCAGCCACCGGAACGAGCGCGTCGGCCTGGTCGGCGTGTTCCCAGACGCCCGTGAGCTCGAACCCGAGAACGTCGACGACAGCCTCCACCGCGATGTCGCCGATTTCGTCGCTCGACTGTGCGCTGCTGAGCAACCGGCCGGTCTCCTGCAGTGAGCGGAGCTTCGACTCCAGTTGTTTCTGTTCGGTGATATCCTCCAGGACGGCCAGTATGCTCGTTATCTCCCCGTCAGGGCCGGTGATCGGGACGACCGACAGGAGCAACTCGAGTTCGTCACCGTCTTTCGTCTCCCGTCGCACCTCTTTGCCGCGGATCTGTTCGCCGCTCAGGGCGCGCTGGCGGTGGGAGGCGAACTCGTCGTGTTGCTCGTCCGGGACCATCGGATTGAACTCGCCGAGCACCTCGTCCCGTGACCAGCCGAACATGTTTTCGGCCCCGTCGTTCCAGCGGACGACGGTCCCGTCGGTGTCGATCTCCATGACGGTGAGTGGCGTCGCCTCGATGAGCGATTCCAGTCGCCGGTTCGTCGTCTCCAGTTCGCGTTCCCGCTGGACCTGTTCGGTCACGTTCCGGGCGATTCCGACGATCCGGACGGTCCTGCCGTCGACGACGACAGGCGCGAGGGTCGTGTCCCAGAACCGGGCGTCGTCGGCGATATCCAGTTCCTCACGGTACGAGATCGGGCCACCCTGTTCGACACAGCGAGTGTAGTTCGCTTCGAGTTCGGCCCCCCGTTCGTCGCCGAAGACCTCCCGCGGCGGCTTTCCACGAACTTCCTCGGTTCTGAGCCCGGTCTGCGTCTCGTAGCCGGGGCTGAGCCGGGCGAACTCGAACGCCGGGTCCCCACCGGCTGTCTCGACGTCGAGCAGGAATATCGCGTCCCCGGAGGTTTCGAGCAGTGCCTCGTACTCCTCCGCGAGCTCCCGATACTCACCTTCCCGTGTTTTTTGCTCCGTGATGTCCTGGAATACGCCCCGAAGCGAGGGCACATCGTGCTGTGCGGTGTCGACGCGTTCCCCCCACGCGCGAACGTCACGCAGTTCACCGTCGGTCCGAACGATCCGCAGGTCGAGGTCGTAGGGCTCCCCGTCCTCGATCGCCCGCTCGACCGCCGTCGCGATCGTCTCCCTGTCGTCGGGGTGATAGAACTCGATACTGTCGTCGAGTGACGGCTCGTCTCCCTCGTCGAGGCCGTGAATCCGGCGGACCCCTTCGGACCATTCGAGGTCACCCGTCGACGGGAAGTACTCCCAGACACCGATCTCCGCGACGTCCTGGACGCGCTCGAACAGGAACTCCTGGCGCTCCAGTTCGGCCCGGTCCCGGCCACGCGATATCTCGGCGCTCACCAGTTCGGCCAGCAACTCGACGAACGTTCGCTCGGTGACCCCGAACGGGCCGGCCTGCGTCGTCGGGCTCGAGAAATTGACCGTTCCGTACCGGTCACCGTCGACGACGAGTGGCACGCCGATATACGATTCCAGCCCGAACTCGCGATACGCGGGATGGGTTTCCCTCCCGCTGGCAACTGCGTCCGCGAACGAACAGACCGAATCGGTTTCCACGACCCTCTCACAGTAGGTCGATTCGAGGTCGAACTGGTCCTCGGATTCGATCTCGGCGTCCGGCGCGTGTACGGCTTCGACCGTATAGTCGCCGCCCTGAATGTGCGAGACGATACCGATCTCGAAACCGAGCGTTCGACACCCCACTTCGAGCAGTTCCCGGAGGCGCGCCCGGGTCGAAGTACCACTCTGTGCCATGACCGTCTGGAGTTCCCGGAGCGCGTCCCGCTCCCGTTCCAGTTGCCCCTGCACCTCGCTCTGGGCCGTGACGTCCCGTCCGACGACGAGTACCCGGTGGCCACTCCCACTCCGGAACGGTGTAACCCGGAGGTCGAACGTCCGCTCCTCGTTCTCGGCGGTAATGTCGAGTCGAAAGTCCGCGTCGTACAGGCCGGTCGAGCCACCGTCCCCCTCCATCTCGTCGAGCGTGGATTCGACCGCCCGCGAGAACTTCGCCGTCCCGGACTCGCTGACGCGCTCCTCGACGACCGTCTCCAGCTGTTTTCCCGTAACCTGTGCCGACTGGTCACCCGCGATCAGTCGTCTGGCAGCCGTGTTCGCGAACTCGATATCGGCGTGCTCGTCGAGGACGAACACCAGGTCGTGGATGTTTTCGAGTATCGTCTCGCTGCGCTCTAGCTCCAGTTGTCGCTCCTGCTCGGCGGTGATTTCGCGCGAGAAGACGGTCAGCCCGTCGTCGTCCGGGAAGGCCCGTACTTCGACCCAGTAATCGAACGGCTCTCCCAGACGCTGTTCGAACGACGCCGGTTCGCCGGTCTCCATCGCCGCTCGATATCTGTCTTCGAGTTCCGTCCCGACGATCGACGGGAACTCCTCCCAGAGCTCGCTGCCGACGAGCGTGTCGGGGTCGCGGTCGACACGGTCGGCCATCTTCTCGTTCATGTACTCGAAGCGCCACTCCTCGTCGACGGCGTATATCGCGTCAGTCGCGCGTTCGAGCGTCCGCCGGAAGCGGTCGGACATCCGTTCGGCGACCGCCTCTTTCCGGGTCGCCTCGACGAGCGTCCGGATGCGGCGTGCGAGCAACTCGAAACTGTTCTGGTCCGCGCGGACCGGGATGTAATCGGAGACGTCCGCCTGTGTCGCCTCACTCGCGACCTGTTCGCTTCCCCGTCCGGTGAACAGGATCGTCGGTAGCCGGTCGCGTTCGCTCCGCAGTCGTTTCAGAAATCCGATACCCGTTCCGTCCGGCAGTGAATACGAGGTGACGACGCAGTCGACGGGGGAGGTTTCGATCCGGTCGAGCGCGCCCTCCCCGGTTGCGACGGTCGCGACTTCGAACTCCGGAGCGATGCTGAGAAGCTTCTTCCGCGCCAGTTCGGCAAAATCGCCATCGTCGTTCACGTAGAGTACGTGAATAGTATCGGGATCGCTGCCGTCTATCCCATTCATTGCACGCATTAGACGCTGTAGCTTTGTCAATGACTCGTGCCAGTTTTCGTCCGTGATACCGCGAGGTGGATCCGGCTTCGATTCCCGGACTGTCAGTCGGATTTATATTACCGGGTGACCGGGGCAGATACCAGCGGGTATCGCACTGGCACGACACGCGTTCGCTCCGTCCACGACCCCGAAGTCGGCCGCGCTACGGGACTGGTAGACCGGACCGGAGCACCGGCCCGGCCGCCCGGGACCGCGGCGCTTAATCGGGTTGAGCCGCTAGCGTGGCCGATGACAGACGCGGACGGCGCCGGGACCGCCGCGGCGTTCGCACACCTTGGCGAGGAAGTCCGGGCGGCGCTGTCCGAGCGGGGGTTCGAGACGCCGACCGAGCCCCAGCGCGGCGCTATCCCGCCGCTGGTCGACGGGGAGCACGTCCTCGTCGTCGCGCCCACCGGGACTGGCAAGACCGAAACCGCGATGCTCCCGGTCTTCGACGCGCTCGAAGGCGACGGGCGGTTCGGCATCGGCGCACTCTACGTGACGCCGCTCCGGGCACTGAACCGGGACATGCGCGAGCGCCTGGAGTGGTGGGGCGAGCGCCTCGACCTGGACGTGCAGGTCCGCCACGGCGACACGACCGATTACCAGCGGAGCAAGCAGGCCGACGACCCGCCGGACGTGCTCGTCACGACGCCCGAGACGCTCCAGGCGATGCTGACCGGGTCGAAACTCAGGAAAGCCCTCTCGGACGTCGAACACGTCGTCGTCGACGAGGTCCACGAACTCGCCGCGGCCAAACGGGGTGCCCAGTTGACCGTGGGACTCGAACGCCTGCGTGAACTCTCGGGCAATTTCCGGTGTGTCGGACTCTCCGCGACGGTGGGCGACCCCGACGAGGTGGGGCGCTTTCTGACCGGCGACAGGGGCTGTTCGATAGTCGA
>JBLGCM010000210.1:0-4174 GCA_047617345.1 Natronomonas sp.
TCACACGCTCGGCCTGGAACACTGTGATAACAAACGCTGCGTGATGAATTTCTCGCCGACCGTTCGCGAAGTCGATGTCAAAGAGGAAACGCTCTGTGGCTCCTGCCAGCGAAACGCGTTCTGATCCCGCGTATTCCCCGTCTTTTGCTATCCCGAGTCGTTCGCGTGCCATTCACAACCATATCTCACCTGAGCGGTACGGTTTCTCGAACCCGATACCAAACGAGTTTGGTACAATATCTTTAGTAGTTCGTGTTATATGTACAGACGCGCATGAGCCAATCACAATCCAACGCCGATCGGACAGAAGAGCTGAGCGACATTTTCGTCTCTGTCACCGGAGACGAGGAGGTAACTGAAGAGCAGGAAGACGATACGATGGACCGGGAACTCCCCGGCGAGAGTCGGATCGACGAGGCCGTCCGTGACGGTCTCTCAGACGCCATCGAGGGCGCTGAGGCGGATGGCGGTGATCCCGGTGATGCCTCTGGCTGAGGTATGACGGGGAACTAATCGCCCTCCGCGATCTGCGTCGGACTGCCGCCCCGCCGACGGAATTCGGGACATTTTACCGCCCGTCTCGGGCGGTTTCGACTTCAGAGTCCGAGTGTCATCTCCGTTCTGCTCGTCGAGGTCGTCATTCGCCTTCGAGGGGTTGTCCTCGACGATCAATACGGGTAGCCGGTAGGCCGGCCCGGCCGGCGTGTTCTTTGATCGCGGCTTCGCTCTCGGCCTGGTAGTGGCAGAACGTGCCCGTTATCTGGCCGTCCTCGTTCGTCAGCACTTCAGACTCGATCCACCGAATTCCGACGCCTTCGTCCCGGAGTTCCTCGAGTGCGTGGCCCGAGTGTTCACCGGCTTCCTCTAACTCCGCTTCAGTAATCGGCTCGTCCAGATCACGAAGGATGAGAAAATCCTCCAACTCTTGTTCGGACATTGCATCCCCATCTGGACATGATTCGCCATTAATAGTTATGCACAGCTACATTTCGGGGGCTCATTTTCGGTCGTCCTCCCTACGGCGCGTAGTAATACTCCCCGGCGGTTTTCTGCTCGCGATCCAGCTGGCTTCCGGGCTTGTTGATCCGCGGCCGGGAGGTCCGCTCGTCCCGGCGGAACGTGATATCCAGATTCGAGAGGAAGTCGTTCATCCCCTCGCGCATCTCCTGTGGCTCGGCCGCTCGACCGTGCTCGGCGGGTTCGCCGTCAAAGACCAGCAGGCGATCCGAGAGCAGATCGATCACGTAGATATCGTGGTCGATGACCATCGCCGTCGCGTCGTTGTTCTCGGCGTAGCGGCGGATCGCCGAGGTGGCGAGCACGCGCTGCTCGACATCGAGATGTGCCGACGGCTCGTCGAGCAGGTACAGATCTGCGTCCTCGGAGAGACAGGCCGCGATGGCGACGCGCTGGCGCTCACCGCCGGAGAGGTCGGTGAGGTTCTGCTCCATGATCGCCCCTAACTGCAGCGGTTGGGCGATTTCTGTCTCCCAAAAGGACGTGCCGAAGTCGTCGGTGATCGTCGAGAGGAACGCGTCGACGCGCATCGGCTGGTCGATCTCGATGTACTGCGGTTTGTAGGCGATATCCAGCCGCGAATCGACCTCTCCTTCGTCGGGTTCGAGGCGACCGGCGAGCATCTGCGCGAAGGTCGACTTCCCGATTCCGTTCGGGCCGACGACGCCGAGGACTTCCCCTTCGTGAATCGTGCCGCCCTCGACGGACAGCGAGAACTCGCCTTCGCCGTAGCTCTTCGCCAGGGCGGGATACTCCACGAGCGACTGCCCCGTGGTGTTCGAGCGCGGGGCGTGCTCCTCGAACTCGATTTCGGTTTCCCGAATCCGCATGTTCTCGTTTTCGAGATACCCCGAGAGATACTCGTTGATGCCGTTTTTCACGGACTTCGGCGGTGTGATAATTCCGAAGGCACCGGCCTGCCCGTACGCGACGTGAATCGCGTCGGCGATCAGATCCAGAATTGCGAGGTCGTGCTCGACGACGAGCATCGACCGATCCCCCTCCTCGGCCAGCTCCCGAACGAGTCGAGCGGCGGTCATCCGCTGGCTGATATCGAGGTAGGGTGTGATCTCGTCGAGGAAATAAAAGTCCGCATCCCGGGCCAGCGTCGCCGCCAGCGCGACACGCTGGAGTTCCCCGCCGGAGAGGGTGTCGATGTGCTGGTCGATCACCGGTCGAATGTTGAGACGGTCGATCAGGTCATCCAGCGCGCCGCGCTCGTTGGTCTGTTCGAGCAGGGCGCTCGTCGGCCCGTCGAACTGGTCGGGAATCTGGTCGACGTACTGGGGCTTGCGCGCCACGGTTACGTTGCCCTCCCGCATCGCTTCGAGGTACTCCTGCAGGGCCGTTCCGCGGTACTCCTCCAGTACTTCGGCCCAGTCGGGTTCGTCGCCGACCTCGCCGAGATTCGGCGCGAGTTCGTCGGCGAGGATCCGCACCGCTGTGGTTTTCCCGATGCCGTTCGGGCCGAGAATTCCGGTGACGCGCCCCTCCGCCGGTGCGGGTAGCCCGTACAGCGCAAAGGAGTTGTCGCCGTAGCGATGGATCGGCTCGTCATCGAGTTCTTGTGGCAGGTTCAGGATCTGAATCGCGTCGAAGGGGCACTTCTCGACGCAGATGCCACAGCTTTCGCCGAGACAGAGTTGCTCGGAGATCCAGACTTGATCGTCGGTCCCCTGATACAACTCGTCTTCCTCGTAGCGCTCGCCACGGGTGATGATGCACTCTTCGCCCGTTCGGTTCGGCGGACAGAAGTTCACGCACTCGTAGTTACATCTGTCCGGCTGACACTTCTCCAGGTCGACGACTGCGATACTATCTTCGGCCATGATTTACAGTAGTGACGGTAACTCGGTACCGGCGGTCAGCAAGATTCCCCAGGAGATGAACCAGAGGACAAAGGTCATGAAAAATATGTACGCGTAGTCTTTCCCGCCGAAGTCGCTGGTATCGATGCCGACCGCCTTGTACAGCGGGAACTGGATCAGAATCGCCGCGAACAGAAAGACCGCTCCCGTCGGGTCTTCCGGGCCGGTCGCTTCCATCAGTGAGAGGATTGCGGCCGCGATTCCGGCGAGTGTCGAAGCGGTCGTCACCGTAATACTGCGCATGTACGGGCTGAGACCGTCGTCTGATTCCGCCTCGATATCAGACTCGGTCGTGCTCTCGCCCGTCTCCGTCGCCATATACCCAGTTGCGCGACCCGGAGTAAAAAGCCGTTCGTTCCCTCCCCGAGGGTGCCTTTTATTCGGCCGGCCGTCCTCGGTTTCGTATGGTCGAGACGGACGACTGGGACGGCAGTTCACCGTGGCTGTTTTTGCTCGGACTCGCGGTTTTTCTCGGCTCCGTGATCCTCTTTGTCGCCGATCTGATCCGCGGCGTCGACGTGCTCCGCTCCATTGTGGCAAACGGGCTCGGAACGGCGCTGTTGATCGCCTGGGCCGCTCACGACACGCTGCTCAACCCCGAGTCGGAGGTCGCGACGCCCGCGGGCGCGGCCGGGACTGCTCTCCTGCTGTACGGGCTCTATCTGCTGGGTGCCGGGGTCGTGATCGTGGTGACGGGATTCGTCCACGACCGCCTCCGACTGGGGCTTTGGTACGTCGGACTCGCCGTCGTTGCCATCGCCGTAGGGTACTTCATCTTCCCGAAGGGTGCGGTTATTTCGGCGGAGACCGACATGACTGATCCAGATGCCGAGTCCTCCGCCGACGAATCTGATCCCTCGGCCGACACGTAGTCTAGGGTGGTAGACGTGATTTGAGCGGGCTCGGATAGGACTGAGGCGGCGAGAAACCCTCTCGTTCCGAGGTGATCCCTCAATCTTTATACAGCCGGCGTCCATTACACTGATTCGATGACAGAATCCGACGAGGAGGGGATCGCGGATCTCCCTCCGAGCGCGAAGCTCGTCTACAAGGTACTCGAGTACAACGGCCCCCTCACTCAGAAGGGGATCGTCCAGGAATCGATGCTCTCCGCCCGAACCGTCCGCTATGCGCTCGAACGGCTCGACACCATCGGTGTCATCGAGGAAGATGTCTACTTCGCCGACGCCCGACAGAACCTCTACGAAATCACCGACGAAGACGCCGAAGCCGAGACCGAGGCCGCCGTCTCCGACTAATCTTCACTCTCGGGCCGCAGTCACGACCCC
>JBLGCM010000211.1:0-4168 GCA_047617345.1 Natronomonas sp.
CACTACTCCCGTCCGTCGGGAAGAGGATATCGTCATACATGTACAGTCACATTCTTCGCCACGATACTAAATATTTTTCACGTTTATAGATATTTAATCAATAAACGTGTTATAATTCGCTCGTTGGCCAACCGTTTGTGTGTCAGACGGGGGGACCGATCACGAGCATCGCTTCCACCACCTCTATGCCGATCGGTCGCAAACTCCGTGTATGCGAATCGAATTCGATCGCGATACGTGCATTGGCATGTTTCAGTGTACCGCGGAATGGGATGCATTCGAGCGCGACGAAGACGACGGCAAGGCGGATTTGGCCGACAGTGAGGAGGCGGAGGAAGATCTGTTCGTCAGGGAGATACCGGACGGTGACGAACTGGACGCAAAATTCGCTGCTCGAAGCTGTCCTGTCGACGCCATCGCCGTGTACGACGACGACGGCGAACAGCTCATCCCCTAATTACTCGAACTCGCCTTCGTTCACGTCGCGTTCGGGACGAGAGGCCATCGTAATCCGGTTACGCGGGAAGAAGTGTGCGAGATCCGTCGTCGTGACGATACCGACCGGTTTGCCGTCTTCCGTGACCGGGAGCTTCTTCACAGCGTTGTGACCCATCCGTTCGCCGGCGACGTAGACGGGTTCGTGCGGGCGAACGGTCACGACGGGATCAGTCATGATTTCCTCGACGGCTGTCGAATTGAGATCGCGTTCTTCGCTGACTGCGCCGACGATATCCGTCTCGGTGACGATTCCCTCGATGATCTCCTCGCCGACGACCAGCGAACCGATGCTCTGCTCGCGGAGCAGTTTGGCGGCCTCGGTGATCGTCGTCTCGCTCGTAACCGTTGCGACGGGCGAACTCATGATCTCCTCGACTGGAGTCTCTTTCTCGGACATGGCTGTGCGTTTGATGGCCTCTATCTTAATGCCGGTGGATATTCCAGCGCCGTTGAACAACGGTCAGACCGGCACCACGACGACCGGCCGGTCCGCCTCGGCGAGTACCGCCCGGACGGTCGAACCGGGGGGATCGCCCGCTGTCTCCGGGTCGCCGCGGCTGGTCCCGACGAGGAGTTCGTCGACGTCGAATTCACGAGCTAGTTCACAGAGGACAGCAGCGACACTGTCGCCGTCGGGGAGCGAATCGGAATCGAGGATATCGACGGTGGGTTCGACAAGTCGAGTGCGGGCGACGTTCGCCGCGTCGGCGGCGTCGCGTTCCGAGACCGGTTCCTCGGGAATCGAACACAGAAGAACCGCATCGTCAGCGCCGAGACGCGGGCCGAGATAATCGCAGGCGGCGGCGGTCGTATGTACCGAATCCGTCCCAACGAGCACTGTCGTCATGGGTCGCTGTCAGCGCGCCGAACGAATATAACCACGGGTCGCGATTAATCGACGATGCCGTAGCCGCGTCGGAACAGCCAGATATCGAGAGCGATGACGAAGGCGGTGAAACCGCTCAACACCAGAAGCGCCGTCGTCGGCTCGACGTCGGAGTAGCCGAGGAAGCCGTAGCGGACGCCGTTGACCATGTAGACCATCGGATTACTCAGTGAGAGCAGTCGGTAGACCGTCGGCAAGACGTCGAGCGAGTAGAAGACGCCGCCGAAAAAGACCAGCGGCCGGACGATGAACTGGTTCATCACAGTCAGATAATCGAAATCACGCGCCCAGAGACCGCCGATGATCCCGAGCGCCGAAAACAGCGTCGAGATGACGACCATGAACGCGACGAGATACAGCGGTTCGGCAAGTGCGACCGACCGATCGGTCAGCGCGACGAAGACGAGACCAATCGCCGCGATGATCGTCCCGACGAGAATCCCGCGGATCGCGGAAGCGATGATGTAGGCGGCGACGAACATCCAATTGGAGAGCGGCGAGATGATGACGGTCTCGATGTACTCGTTCCAGCGGCCGTGAAAGATCGAGAACGAGGCGTTCTCGAAGGCGTTGGAGATGGTTCCCAGCACGATCAGCCCCGGCAGCAAGAAGACGATGTAATCGAAACCGGCGATCTGGTCGATCCGACCGCCGAGGATCACGCCAAACACCGCGAAATACAGCACGTTCGTGATCATCGGCGGCAGGAAGGTGTTGCGCGGCCGGCGAACGAAGCGCAGAATTTCCCGCCGGAGCAGCGCGCGAAGGCCGGTGAAGCCGCCGGATTTCTGGCCGGTCTCCGCCGCCGTCGTCGCCTCGGTTCCGAGCAGTGACGTGCGGGCCTGTCCCGCCCCGCCGTCTGTACGGGTGTCGTCTCCGAGTGCGTCGTCTCGGTCGCTCATGCCCGCCCCTCCGCAGTACGGGTCATGTCGACGAACACTTCTTCGAGCGAGGCACGCCGGATATCCAGATCCGTGACCCGGTAGCCGTCGCCCTCCAGGTCACGGAGGATATCGGGGACGAGCCCGCTCCCGCCGCGGGCAGTCACGAGCAGGCGGTCGTCGTCCATCCGCGCGGAGATGACGCCCTCGCGGTCGAACTGCGGGGCGGTCGCGGGCGGGTCGGCGAGGCCGATGTCCAGCGTATCGGTGCCGCGGCGAGTGAGTTCGTCCGGCGTCGCCACCTCGACTTTCCGACCCTGATCGAGAATCGCCACGCGGTCACAGAGCCGTTCGGCTTCTTCGATGTAGTGTGTCGTGAGCAGGATGGTCGTCCCGGCGGCGTTCATCTGCTCGATGATCTCCCAGAGGTCGTGGCGCAGTTGCACGTCGACCCCGGCGGTCGGTTCGTCGAGGATGAGCAGTTCCGGCCCGGAGACGAGCGCGCGGGCGAGCATGAACCGGCGTTTCATCCCGCCGGAGAGTTGGTGAAAGCGGGCGTCGGCTTTCTCGGCGATCTCGACCATTTCCAGCGCTTCGCGGGCGCGCTTTCGGGCGGTCTTGCGGTCGAAGCCGTGGTACCCCGCTTTGTGTTCGAGCACTTCCTGAATCGGGAAAAAGCGGTCGACGTTGTACTCCTGCGGAGCGAGGCCGATCCGGTCGCGGACCTCGCGGTAGTCCTCGACGACATCGTAGCCGAAAACCGACGCGTCGCCGCCGGTCGCGCGGACGAGGCCGACCAAGACGTTGATGAAGGTCGTCTTGCCCGCGCCGTTCGGGCCGAGCAGACCGAAGAACTCGCCTTCCTCGACGGTCAGCGAGAGGCCGTCGAGGGCCTGTACGTCGCCGTACGCTTTCGCTAACTCGCGAACGTCGATCGCCGCAGTCATTACGCGAACGGAGGCGATTCGTGCGGTTAAGGCCGTTGCACTCGGCCAGAGACGGTACGAACCCGAAACGATTACTCGGCGCCGCCGGTCAGAATCTCGGCGTCTATCTCGCGCCCGTCGTTGAGAAACTCGGGACCGCGAGCGCGGGGCTCGACGTCGAGCGCCAGCAGTTCGCGGGCAATCGCGTCCGTGACCTGCATCTCGGCGTGGAAGGGCACGTGCATGCGGGTTCGGCCGGCCTCCAGAGTCGTATCGTGCTATCACTCCAGCAGCGACTCGCCGGTCATCTCCGCGGGCTTGTCGACCCCGAGCAGGGACAGCACCGTTGGCGCGATGTCGGCGAGGGTCCCGCCCTCACGGAGCTGTCTGCCGCCGTCGGTGCCGTCGGGCGCGCGGTAGAAAATCGGGACCGGATTGGTCGTGTGGGCAGTGTGCGGCTTTTCGGGTGTACCCATCTCGTCGGCGTTGCCGTGATCGGCCGTCACGAGTACGTGGGCACCTGCATCCGCGAAGGCCGCCAGCAGGCGCGAGAGGTTCGCGTCGACTGCTTCGACGGCCGCAACTGCGGCATCGAAGTCGCCGGTGTGCCCGACCATATCCGGGTTTGCGTAGTTGAGCACGATCACGTCAGGGTCGTCCTCCGCAATGTGTGCGAGTGCCCGGTCAGTCACCGCCCCGGCGCTCATCTCCGGCCGCTGATCGTACGTCGCCACGTCGGGGCTGGGAACGATTTCTCGGAGTTCGCCCTCGAACTCGACCTCGCGGCCGCCGTTGAGGAAGTAGGTGACGTGTGGATACTTCTCCGTCTCCGCGATGCGGAGTTGGGTCAGCCCCCGGTCGGCGAGCACCGCACCGAGCGTGTTTTCGGGCTGGTTTGGGGGGAAGGCGACGGGCAGACCGAAGGTCTCGTCGTACTCGGTCATCGTCACGAACTCGATTTCTGGGGGAGCGGTCTC
>JBLGCM010000212.1:0-4162 GCA_047617345.1 Natronomonas sp.
ATCAGGTGCTGCTGTTGATCGGAATCAAGTACAGCCAGCGCGGAGCCACCCAGATTCACCCGTACGGCTACGGAAAAGCGCAGTTTTTCTTCGCTTTCCTGGTCTCTGTGCTCCTTTTCGGCGTCGCAGGCTGGGAGAGTCTGACCCACGGAATCTCCGAGTTGCGGGCCGGTGGCCACGGCACCGAGACCGGCGAAGCGGAACTGCTCGGATTCACCGTCGATATTCCGCTGCCGGTCGATGCCTTCTGGGTGGCGGTCGCCATCCTCCTCGGCGCAATCGTCTTCGAGACCTACGCCTTCGTGAAGGCGCGCGCCGAACTGAAACGGCAGATGAACGAGTACGACTGGTCGGGCTATCGTGAAGCCTTCGCACAGTCCAGCGACATCACGACGCTGACGGCCTTCACCGAGGATACGATCGCGCTGCTCGGGCTCGTCGTCGCGCTCGTGGGACAGTCGGCCTCTCGGGTGACCGGCGACCCGGCCTACGACTCTATCGGTGCCATCGTCATCGGCGTGTTGCTGATGGTCTTCGCGCTGTTGCTCGCCGTCGAGAACAAACGACTCATCCTCGGCGAGAGCCTGCCGGAAGAAATCGAAACGGCCCTCAAGAACGCGATCAGCGCCCACGACGGCGTCGTCCACGTCGACGATTTCCGGACGATGTTTATCGGGACGGGACGGGTGCTCGTCACCGCCGACGTGAGTTTCGACTCCGGGCTCGAAACCGGCGATATCGACGAGGCGATTCAGCAACTCGAATCGGAACTCGCGGGAATCGACGACCGCGTAAAACTGGTCTACATCGAACCGCGGCTCTGATCGGGCGGCTCTCGGCTCGACCGACCAGCGACCCGGCCGAACGTGATCTGTTCCGGCTCGGCCGGTGACAATCAGAACACCTACTATTCGGGAGTGAGAGAATCGGACATGACACTGACAGCCGAGCGGATTCTGGTCACAGGCGGCGGCGGCTTCGTCGGTTCACATCTCACGGAGCGACTGCTCGCGGACGGTCACGACGTGCGCGTGGTCGATACCTTCTCGACTGGTCGCGAGGAGTGGGTTCCCGAGACGGCGGAACTGATCGTCGGCGACCTGGCCGACCCCGAGACGGCGGCCGAAGCGATCACCGGTGATCTCGATCTGGTGATCCACCTCGCCGCGGACAAGGACGCCTCCCGGGACGACATCGCGCAGTTCCAGTCGAACACGACGCTGACCGAGACGGTGCTGGACCGGATGGAGGCGGTCGGCCTCGACAAAATCGCCTTTACCTCCTCGTCGACAGTCTACGGCGAAGCGCCGCGGCCGACGCCGGAAGACTATGCCCCTCTGGAACCGATCAGCATCTACGGCGCGGGAAAACTCGCCGAGGAAGGCCTGCTCTCGGTGTACGGCCACAGCCACGACTTTACCGTATGGACCTTTCGTTTCGCCAACGTCGTCGGGCCGCGCCTGCGCGGTGCGGTCGTCCCCGACTTCATCGAGAAACTCCGGGCCGATCCCGACCACCTCGAAATCCTCGGCGACGGCCGCCAGGAGAAGTCCTACCTCTCCGTCGGGGACTGCATTGATGCCATGCTCCACGTGATCGAGCATACCGACAAGCCCGTGAATACGTTCAACCTCGGCACCCGAACGACCACGTCGGTCGACCGGATCGCGACCATCGTCGCCGACGAGATGGGCGTCGCACCCGAGCGATCCTACACCGGCGGCGACCGGGGCTGGACCGGCGACGTGCCGAAGATGCGCCTCTCTATCGAGAAACTCTCTGCCGTCGGCTGGGAACCGACCGACTCCAGCGACGAGGCGATCAGGAAAGCCACCCGCGAACTGCTCGCGGAACTGTAACTCGGTTCCGACGGGTATAAGTTTTAGGCCGACCTAATCGACGCATGGAGCTGACTCGCCGCGATGCGGTCGCTGCGCTGGCCGCCATCGGTGGAGCCAGCACCGCGGCGTACGGATACACCCGACTGCAAGGGAAAGCCGAGGAGGTCCCGGACCAGACGGGCCCGTCCGACGAGCACGTCGTCGAGACGATGACCGCGGTCGCGGAGGTCGTCTATCCGAGCGAACTCTCGGGTATCGGGCCGTTCGTCGAGGAGTTCCTCACCGCCCGACTGGCCGAAGAGGCTCACGCTGCGGGAATCCGGGAGGCAATCACGGTTCTGGACGAGCACACGGAGACGTGGTACGACGAGCGGTTCACGGCACTTCCGGCGGTCGCCCGCGAGAACGCGCTGGAAGCCCTCGGTGCCGACGCCGTCGACGAGCACCCATCGGGATCGACCGCCGAACGGGTCCGGTACTACGTCGTCAACGAGCTACTGCTCGCGCTGTACAGTTCGCCGACCGGGGGGCGACTCGTCGGTATCGAGAACCCCCAGGGCCACCCCGGCGGGACCGACAGTTACCAGCAGGGACCGGGCGCGCTCGATCAGTCATGACCGACCGCACGCCGGTCGACGACGCCGACGTCTGTGTGATCGGCGCGGGACCAGCGGGTGCGCTCGTCGCCGATCGGTTGGCCGGCGAGTACGAGGTCGCCGTCCTCGATGCCGGCCCGCGGTTCGACGACGATGATCGACTGGACAGACAGGAGCGGGCGATCCGACCGTACTACGACCGTCCGGACGTCTGGGAGATGGGCGGGCCGCGGGACGACCACGCCGCCAGCGGCGAGTGGTTCTATCCGCTGAACCACGCTCGCGTGAAGGGAATCGGCGGCTCGACGCTGCACTGGCAGGGGATGGTGATGCGACTGCACGAGGACGATTTCAACTCGGGAAGCGCGCGCGGCGTCGGGCCGGACTGGCCCATCGAGTACGAGCATCTCCGGCCGTACTACGCCGCTGCCGAACGCGAACTCGGCGTTTCCGGGGCCGTCGACAACCCCTACGGCCCGCCGCGGGAGAGTCCGTATCCGCTTCCGGCCTTCCCGCCCTCCTACAGCGACTCGCTGTTCGCCGAGGCCTGCGAGGAACTCGGTATCGACATGCACTCGGTGCCCAACGCCCGCAACTCCGAACCGTACCAGGGCCGCAGCCAGTGTGTCGGCTACGGCACCTGCCAGCCGGTCTGCCCCTCCGGCGCGAAGTACGACGCCACCGTCCACATCGACCGCGCAGAACAGCGGGGCGCGACGGTCATCGACCGCGCACCGGTCCAGCTTCTCGCACACGGCCCCGACAGCATCGACGCCGCGGTCTACGCGACGCCCGACGGCGAGGAACACACCCAGGCAGCCGACGCTTTCGTCGTCGCCTGCGGCGGCGTCGAGACGCCCCGGTTGTTGTTGCTCTCGGCGTCCGAGACCTATCCCGACGGCCTCGCGAACACCAGCGGCGCGGTCGGCCGGTACTTCATGGACCACCTCTTCGCCGGGGCCGGCGGCGTCGTCGATCGGGAGACTCGACAGAATCACGTCGGCTTCTACACCAGTTCCTCCCAGCAGTTCTACGACGAGGCCGACGAGGAGTTCGCCCCGCTCAAACTCGAATTCTTCAACTACGACGGTCCCTCCCCTGTGGAGATGGCGCTGTCCGGCGGCGACTGGGGCGACGACCTGCTCGACCGACTCCGGGGCAGTTACGGCAACCACCTCGGCATCGGCGCACTCGTCGAACAGCGCCCGCAGGCCGAGAGCTACGTCGGACTGGGCGAGGAGACCGACGACCACGGCAACCCCGTCCCGGACGTGCACTGGACGGTCGACGACCGCGCGCTGCGGACCATCGAGCGGGCGAACGAGATCCAACGGGAGATTCTAACGGAACTCGACGCCGAACTCACCTGGCAGGTCGGCCCCGACGAAACCGGACCCGCCTACCACCACATGGGCACGACGCGCATGGGCACAGACCCGACCGAAAGCGTCGTCGATCCGGACTGCCGCACCCACGACCTCGACAACTGCTGGATCGCCTCGTCGAGTGTGTTCCCGACCGGCGGCGCGGTCAACCCCACCCTCACTATCGCCGCCCTCGCTCTCCGAACTGCCGATCATGTCGATCGGTCGCTCGCGAACGGAGTTTCTGGTTGACTTTCTTTTAGGTATACCTAAAAACTTAACTGTCCCCAACGGCAACTCCGGGCAATGAGTCACGTCGAAGACGAGCCACCGAGTACAGGCGACGATTGCACCGTTTCAA
>JBLGCM010000213.1:0-4160 GCA_047617345.1 Natronomonas sp.
GCGACGAACATGCCAGATACCGTCCGGCATGCTGGGGACTCACGTCTGGCCGCCTTGCCACCGATAGTCCGGGTAATTTATTCTCCCGGCCTTTTCCTCTCCCGACTCTGAGAGTTCAGTCGTTCGTCCCTGAGTGATCCCGTACAGCAGCCCCCTTTCGGACAGCAGGAGACTCACTTGTCTCTGAAGGGGGGCAGTTCGTCGAGATCTGATTTGACGCGAGCGAAAAAGCCCCCTCGTTTGCGGCTGGCCGCTTCGAGCCGTCGGAACCGAGCGAGCGTCCTTTCAGCAGCGGCGCATGTTTTGCCCCGCTTGAGTCGGAGATGAGGTCGGCGTCGACAGCGCTCCGTTCCCGGTTGGTCTCCCTGCTGTCGTAGTTGCGGAGTACGTTCGAGCAGTTCGTACACCGAACGTAGATGTTGCCGCCGCCGTCGCTACCGAAGCGTCGATAGGTCGCGTGCTCGCAGTCGTCGTCACCCCCGATACTTACCCCCTCGGACGGAATCTCGTCCCGGCTGAACTCGCCGTGGGCCATACCGCTGCATAGGACTGGGCCAGTTTCAAGGTTGTGTCGGTCGGTGCGAGCCGATACGCTCAAACCCGGCCGGTGTGTACTCTCGATAATGACCGTCACCGTCGAACTGGCCGGCGAACAGAGCCGGGAAGTCGACCCCGCCGGCAAGACCTACGCCGACCTGCTGGCTCCGTTCGATCTGAGCAAACACGAGGTGTCAGTACTCGTCGATGGACGGCCGGTCCCGGAAGATCAGCCTGTCGAGAGCGATGTCGACAGCGTCGAAATCGTCCGGCTCATTCGGGGCGGGTAGATGTTGATTCGAGAGGCAACTCCGGCCCAGCGCGCCGAAGTCCTGAGTATCCTCGACGCCGCGGCTCTCCAGACCGACAGCGAGCAGATTCGAGGGGCGATCGAACGCGGAGACGCGTTCGTTGCCGTGCGGGAACGAGGTAGCGGCGACAATCCGAGAGACGCCGAGTCTCCGCCGATACTGGGGGCGCTCGTACTGGACGGGACGAGAATCACAGCGATCGCTGTCCGGCCGGGTCGTCGGGGGCAGGGTATCGGGGAGGCGCTCGTCTCGCGAGCAAAACGGAGCCGACAGTGTCTCGTCGCCGAGTTCGATCCCGGTGTGCGTCCGTTCTGGGAGACCGTCGGTTTCGAGCAACCAGAGCAGTCCGGAACCGAGCGGCTAACTGGCGTGTGGCGCGCGGGGATCTGATCAGCCGAGGAGCGGGCGAACGATTCCGTCGCCGGCATCGAGCAGCTCCGAGACACGGCCCTGCGAGTCGGCTTCGGCGTAGACCCGGAGTTTCGGCTCCGTCCCTGACGGACGGATCAGTATCCAACTGTCGTCTTCGAGGCAAATCTTGAATCCATCGACGGTCTGGATCTCGGCGACCTCCCGGCCAGCGATTCGATCCGGGACCATTCCGCCGAGTTCGTCGATAACGGCCGCCTTCCGCTCGTCGGGACAGTCCAAGCTCCGCCGATCCTGGACGATGTCGCCGTGTTCCTCGAACAGCGCGTCGATGCGCTCGTCGAGCGAGCGCTCGGCGTGTGCCGCCGCAAGCAGTAGGGCCAGCAGGACGCCGTCTTTGTTGGGGAGATGGCTCCCGATGCCGTAGCCGCCGCTCTCCTCGCCGCCAGCGAGCGCGTCGTGTTCGACCATCGACTCGGCAACCCACTTGAACCCGACAGCCGTCTCGTGGACCTCCTGGCTCGCTTGGCGGGCGACCTGATCGACTAGGCTGCTCGTCGAGACGGTTCGGACGACGTCTCCGGAGGTCGGACTGTGGCCGAGCAAGTACTCGTAGAGGACTGCGAGCAAAACGTTCGGATCGACGAACCCTCGGTCGGGTGTGACCACGCCCAACCGATCGGCGTCGCCGTCGTTGATCAGACCGAGCGAGACGCTCCCGCCGTCGACGAGGGCGATCAGTTCGGCGGCGTTTTCGGGGACCGGTTCCGGCGAACCGCCGCCGAAGGTCGGATCCCGGCGACAGCGCAAGCGGGTGAGATCCGCATCCGCGTCGTCGAGCATCTGATCGGTCACGCCCCGACCGCTCCCGTGCATCGCGTCGTATCCGATTTCGAGTCCGTCGAGATCAGCGTCGACAAACGACCGGGCGTGCTCCGCGTATGCCGCGGTGAAATCGTCCTCAGTACTCGCTCCGGTCGGGTTCTGTGGGCGGGAACCGGGCTCGGCGAGTCGGCGTTCAATCTCGTCGGTTATCGCGGGTAGTGCGGGTGTCCCGTCGCCGACGATGTATTTGACGCCGTTGTACTCGGGCGGATTGTGCGAGGCGGTAACCATGAATCCGCCGACGTAGGATCCCGTCCGGACGGTCCAGGCGAGAACGGGCGTCGGGCAGTCGGTGTCGCTGATCGTGACTGCTCGACCGCTCGCGGCGACGACGGCCCCGAGTTGCTCGGCCGCCTCTCGGGAGTGATCGCGCGCGTCGTACCCGATTGCGAGCGGGCCGTCCGCGCCGTCCGCATCAAGCAGGTCGGCGACAGCAGCACCGATTGCCCGGACGCGCTCCATCGTGAACTCATCGCCGACAGCCCGCCACCCGTCGGTCCCAAATTCGATCGCGTTACTCGGGTCGTCTTCGTCCATACATCACTGTGCTGAGTGATCGCATATAAAACACGGGCGAAGACAGCGGCGGTTGTCGCGGTCGCCGACTGTCGACTACCCCTCACCGGATCGTTCCCGTCCGCAGGAACGGATCGTACCAGCCAGGCGGGGTCCGCGGGATCGATACGCTCACACTTCGTGGGCGCGCTCTTTGGCCGCCTCGGCGATTCCGGCGTTCGCCGAACAACTCGGGCATGCCCGAATCCGACCGTACTCGTCCGCGAACACTCGGGCAAACCGATCTGAGACGTGCGCGCCGCAATGATCACACTGTGGCATCGTATACATGCCGGCCTCGTCTGCCGGCACTCTATCGTAGCAGAGGTATACAAATAGAGGTACTACCTTACTATGTTAATACCGGTCGGGTAAGATTTTTCCCGACGGTCGTGCGAGCGGACGGCGCCAGTCAGTCACGGATCTTGTCGAACTGTCGGGCGATGAGCGCGGCCTGGACACCGGCGGTGAAGCCGGCGTCGATATTGACGACGCTCATGGCGGTGCAGGACTGGAGCATTCCCGAGAGGGCCGCCTGTCCCTGCCCGCCGTGCCCGTAGCCGGTCGAGATCGGAAGGCCGATGATCGGGGTATCGACGAGTCCCGCGAGAACGGTCGGTAAGGCGCCCTCGCGGCCGGCTGCGACGATCAAGACGTCTTGTTCGCGCAGTCGCGGGACCTGATCGAGCATCCGATCCAGCGAGGCGACGCCGATATCGTCGATTCGCTCGACGGTAGTCCCCATCTCTCGGAGCATCGTCGCCGCTTCTCCGGCGGGCATCGCATCCGACGTGCCCGCGGTGACGACGCCGACCGTCGCGTCCAACTCCGGCCGATCGAAGTCGGCGTCCCGAACGACGACCGTCTGGGCGCGGTCGTCGACGGTGACTACCGTTCCGGGGTCGTCGGCGTACCGATCTTCGATAGCGGCGGCAGCCGTCGGATCCGCCCGCGTGACGATGGCTCTCTCGGTTCCCTTGAGGCTCGCTTCGACGAGTGTGGACACTTCTGTCGCCGTTTTGCCGGTCGCGAGAATCGCTTCAGGGACGCCCGCCCGCTGGGTCCGGGCCGTATCGAACCGGCCGGCGTCGCTGGTCACGTATCCCCGCAACTGCGATTCAGCCGCTTCGGGCGAGAGTTCTCCCGCTGCGACCGATTCGAGCAGTTCGCGCATACGCCAGCACAGTGGGTCAGTATACTCGTCGCTGTCGGTTGAACGCGAACCGACGGGGCCGGCGGCAGAAACCGCTGCCGAAACGGGCCGCAGAGGCGGCGAAACCGGGAAGAAACGGGAAAGCTTATAAACGATCCTCGAAAAAGCTCGACCTGTATGGCAGACCTGATTGTCAAAGCCGCCGTTAAAGAAGAGCTCGACGACATGAACGTGGCATCGGACTTCTACAGCGCCCTCGACGACGAAGTCGAGGAACTGCTCGAAGACGCTGCGCGACGGGCAGAGGCAAACGACCGCAAAACCGTTCAGCCGCGCGACCTGTAAGGCCG
>JBLGCM010000214.1:0-4137 GCA_047617345.1 Natronomonas sp.
CCAGGGAAGCGACACCAGGGAGAACGGCCACGTCCTCGAAGGACTGGAGTTCGACGAGGAGACCCGCGAGATGCTCGGTCTCGACGACATCCAGGAGATCCTCGGCGAGATCGACGAGGAGGCGGATGTCGACCTCGAAGAGATGGAACGGGCCGCACAGGAGGTCAAAGAAGGGACCTTCGACGACGGGACGAACTAGGACACGAAACTTAAAAACCGAGCACGCCCCACGTTCCGGTAATGGATATTTCGGAGATTCCGGCGATTCCGTCCTGGCTTCGTGACCACCTCGAAGCCGGTGGGATCGAGTCGCTGTACCCCCCGCAAGCGGAGGCTATCGAGGCCGGCGTCACCGAGGGCGAGAATCTCGTCGCCTCGATTCCGACCGCCAGCGGCAAGACACTGATCGCCACGCTGGCGATGGCGGCGGCGGTCGACCGCGGCGGGACGGCACTCTACATCGTCCCGTTGCGCGCGCTGGCGAGCGAGAAACACGGGGAGTTCGCCGAGTTCGAGCAGTACGGCCTCGACGTCGGCGTCACGACCGGCAACTACGAGTCCGACGGCGGCTGGCTGGCCGGCAAGGACATCATCGTCGCCACCAGCGAGAAGGTCGATTCCCTCGTGCGAAACGACGCGACGTGGCTCGACGACCTCGCCTGCGTCGTCACCGACGAGGTCCATCTCGTCGATGACGGCGAGCGCGGCCCCACACTCGAAGTGACCCTCGCGAAACTCCGCTCGCTGAACCCCGACCTCCAGACCGTCGCGCTGTCGGCCACCATCGGTAACGCCGACGAACTCGCGAACTGGCTCGACGCCGAACTGGTGGATTCGGACTGGCGGCCAATCGAGCTCAAGAAAGGGGTTCACTACGGCGAAGCCCTCCATCTCGAAGACGGCAGCCAGCAGCGCCTTCCGGTCAGATCGAGTGAGGAACAGACTGCTGCAATCGTCCGCGATACGCTGGATGACGACGGCTCGACACTGGTGTTCGTCAACTCCCGGCGCAACGCAGAGGCGGCCGCCCGGCGACTCGCCGCCACGACCGGCGACGCCCTGACCGACGACGAACACGAGAAACTGGCCGACATCGCCGAGGAAATTCGCGACGTGAGCGACACGGAGACGAGCGAGGACCTCGCGCAAGCGGTCGAAGAGGGCGCGGCCTTCCACCACGCCGGCCTCTCGCGCGGTCACCGCGCGCTCGTCGAGGACGCCTTCCGGGACCGCCTCGTCAAAGTCATCTCCGCGACGCCGACGCTCGCCGCCGGTGTCAACACCCCCTCTCGGCGCGTCGTCGTCCGGGACTGGCGCAGATACGACGGCACTGCCGGCGGGATGCAGCCCCTGTCGGTGCTCGAAGTCCACCAGATGATGGGGCGGGCCGGCCGACCGGGCCGAGATCCCTACGGCGAGGCCGTGTTGCTGGCCTCGGGCCACGACGAACTCGACGAACTGTTCGAGCGGTACGTCTGGGCCGACCCCGAGCCGGTCCGGTCGAAACTCGCGGCCGAACCTGCGCTTCGCACGCACATCCTCGCGACCGTCGCGTCCGGGTTCGCACGCTCGCGAGAGGGCCTGCTCGACTTTCTGGACGGGACGCTGTACGCCGCCCAGACCGCCGACCGCGACCGCCTCGAAATCGTCGTCGACGACGTGATCGACTATCTCGAAATCAACGACTTCCTCGAACGCGAGGGCGGCGACCTCTCGGCGACGAACCTCGGCCATACTGTCTCGCGGCTCTACCTCGACCCGATGAGTGCCGCAGAGATCATCACCGGCCTCGAAGGCGGGGATCCGACGCCACTGGGGCTGTACCATCTGGTCGCCCGGACGCCAGACATGTACGAACTCTACCTGCGGTCGGGCGACGACGAGGAGTACACGATGCTCGCTCACGAGCGGGAGAGCGAACTGCTCGGCCGCGCGCCCTCGGAGTTCGACGACGCCTTCGAGGACTGGCTGTCGGCGCTGAAGACCGCCCGCCTGTTAGAAGACTGGGCGAGCGAACTCGACGAATCGGAGATTACCGAAAAGTACGGTATCGGCCCCGGCGACATCCGCGGCAAAGTCGACACCGCACAGTGGCTGCTCGGCGCGGCGGAGTCGCTATCGACCGAACTCGGTCTCGGCGTCGGCGGGGCGATCCGGGAGGCACGGCTTCGGGTCGAACACGGCGTCAGGGCGGAGTTGGTCGAGCTGGCCGGCGTCCGTGGCGTCGGGCGAAAGCGCGCCCGTCGGCTCTACGACGCGGGGATCGAGGACCGCGCAGCGCTCCGGGAGGCCGACAAGTCGGTCGTCCTCGCGGCGCTGCGCGGCCGGGAGAAAACCGCCGAGAACATCCTCGAAAACGCCGGTCACCGCGATCCCGCGATGACCGATGTCGAGCCGAATCCGGAGGTCGACTCCGCACAGGCTACGACTCCTGATGGCGGGAATACCGGTGACGGAGACGACAATCAGGCGAGTCTGGGTGATTTCTGATGCAACTTGTCGAAGGACACGCTACAATCGACGACATCGACGCATTTATCGGGCGGATTAGTGCGATCGGCGCTGAGTACGGCGTCACGGTCCAGACCTTCGACGCCCGCTACGTCGCCGACCGTGCCCACGTCCGCCGCGCGGTCGATCACGCCGTCCGTGCACTCGAACGCGACGAGGCTATCGCCGACGACCCGGGCGTGGAGATCCTGCTGTACGCGGCGGGTCGCCGCCAGATCAACCGCGCCCTGGAGATGGGCGTCTCGACCGGCGAGTGCCCCGTGGTCGCTGTTGCTGTCGACACGGCGGCTCACGACTGGGGGGGCGACCCCACCGGAGAGACCGACCGGCCGGTGACTGACGCGGAGACAGAAGCGGCCGCGACCCTCGAAGCGGAACTCGACTCCGGACCGGTGCTCGACGCGACCGACGACGAACGACTGCGCTCGTATTTCGACGTCACGGACCGAGAACTGTCGGCGACCGACGGGACGGTCAGCGATCTGATCCGCGAACGCGTCGCCCTCCTCGTCGTCGATCGATGAGCCATGACTGAGGCGACATCGAGTGATCCGACGCTCGCCGATCCCGTCGATATCGGCGGTGTCGAACTCCGAAACCGGCTCTACCGCGCCCCGTTGCTCGAATGCGCCGGCAACGGCCCCGACGCCGTCGAGACGTATCTCGACGAACTCGAACCGGCCGCCGCGGCGGGCGCTGGGCTGATATTTCAGGGCGCGAGCATCGTCACCGCCGAGGGCGGCTGTGCCGCGCCGAACATGACCCGCGTCAGCGATCCCGACTTCGTCGACCGACTCTCGAAACTGACCGACCGGATTCACGACCACGGGTCGCGCGTTTTCGTTCAACTGGCCCACGGCGGCCTCCGGAGCATGAGCCTGTGGCACCGCGAGTACCGCGAGCGCAACCCCGAGGAGCGCCAACTCGCCGTCTCGGAACCGCCGATCCACCTCCGCGCCGCCGACCGCACCGGACTGATCGACCTCGATCCGGACGTGCTCTCGACAGCCGAAGTCGGGGAACTGGCGGAGCAGTTCGGCCGGGCGGCGGGTTACGCCGCGGACGCAGGCTACGACGGGATCCACCTCTCCGGAGCGAACATGGGGATCGTCCAGCAGTTTCTCTCCCCGTACTACAACGACCGCGACGACGAGTTCGCCGATGGCACCCGCTTCCTGCTGGCGATTCGAGACGCCGTCCGGGAATACGCCGGGGATATCCCACTCGTAACGAAGATTCCCGCCGAGACGGCGGCACCGCCGTTCGTCCGCACTCGTCTCTCCTCCGCCGATGCCGTCGGTATCGCCGAGCGACTCGACGACGCGGGGTACGACGGCCTCGTCCCCGTCGAGTGCTCGGTTTACTGGGATATGAGTCTCATCCGCGGCGCCTACCCCGACCGGGCGTGGTCGGCCGCCGACCTCCAGTCGGCGTACGCGTCGGTGTTCGGCGGTCGCCTGCGGGCGCGGGCGGTCGCCGCGCTCAACCGTCTGCAGGCCCGACAGTTCCCGGCGGAACCGGGCTGGAACGCCGACCTCTGTCGGCGGGTTCGGCGGGCCGTCGACGCGCCGGTGCTCTGTGAGGGCGGAATTCGCGAACGGAGCCGCTGCGACGAACTGCTCGGGG
>JBLGCM010000215.1:0-4112 GCA_047617345.1 Natronomonas sp.
ACCTGCGACGGGGCCTTTTTCCGCGGCGAGGACATGCTCGTCGTCGGCGGCGGCGACGCCGCGATGGAGGAGGCGAGTTTCCTGACGAAGTTCGCCGACACCGTCTACATCGCCCACCGCCGGGAGGACTTCCGCGCCGAGCAGTACTGGATCGATCGCGTGCAGGAACAGGTCGACGAGGGCGACATCGAGATCATGCGCAACACCGAACTGCTGGAGATCCACGGCTCCCAAGAGGGGGGCGTCGATCACGTCACGCTCGCCCGAAACGAGGCGGGCCATCCGAGAGAGAGCCTCGACGATCCGTCGACCGAGCGCTTCGACCTCGACGTGGGCGCGGTCTTCGTCGCCATCGGCCACACGCCGAACACCGAGTATCTCGAAGACACCGGTGTCGAACTCGACGAGGCGGGCTACGTCGAGACACAGGGCGGCGACGGCGGCGGCCAGACGAAAACCGCCGTCGAAGGTATCTTCGCCGCCGGCGACGTGGTCGACCACCACTACCAGCAGGCGATCACTGCCGGTGGGATGGGAACGAAGGCGGCGCTGGATATCGACGATTATTTCGATGATCTCTCGGAGGTAGAGACCGCGTCGGCAGAAACGCAGGCCGCGGGCGACGACTGATTCACGCCTCCTCTACTGGTTCGCCGACGCCCGGCAGCGAAACGCGTGTTTCGAGTGCTCCCATTGCCAGCGCAACCGTCAACACGAGCAGGAGGTAGAACACGCCGACGACGACGTAGATCTCCTCGTAGAGGTACGTATCGGAGGCGATGTTCCGCGCCCGGCGGAACAGCTCGGGGACCGTGATGAACGCGGCCAGCGACGAGTATTTGACCAGATAGACGAACTCGTTGGTCCAGCCGGGAATCGCGTACCGCAGGCCCTGCGGGAGAACGACGTGACGGATCCCCTGCCGTTTAGTCAGACCGACCGATCGCGCGGCGGTAAGTTGCTCCTCGTCGACTGATTCCAGCGCCGACCGGATGTACTCCGCCTGATACGCCGAAGAGTTGACGGTGAAGGCGACGATGGCGACCATCACCGCCGCTCGCGGGATCCCGTCACGGCCGACGAATCCGATGGCGTCGAAATAGCCCGCAAGCGGCAGCGCGAAATACCAGAAAAACAGCTGTGCGAGCAGCGGCGTCCCGCGGATCAGTTCCGTGTACACCAGCGAGACCGTGCGGGCGAGGCGGTCGCCGTAGACCCGCGCCACCGAGACCGGAACGGCGATAACGAGGCCGAACAGCATACCGAAAATCGTCATGTAGACGGTGATAAAGGCGCCAGCGGCGAGTTCCGGACCAGCGGTCGTTGCGAAGGCCGCGAGTTCGAGTCCGCCGCCGACCGGCCCGCCGATTGCGTCCGCGGCCGACTGGAACGGCTCCGCTGGAATCCACGGCTCGCGCCGGCGGATCCCGAGTTCTGACTGGATCAGATCCGGGAAGCCGAGCGCGCTGAACAGCCGGTCAAGCAGCGTGTTGTGATACGCCCAGCGGGCGAGCAGCCACAGCCAGAACAGCCCGCCGATCAGGGCAACGACGAGCCGCCCCGTCCCGGGGATCCGACCGACCGCCGTACCGCGTGTCTCGACAGTGTCAGCCATCAGTAGATCTCGGAAATTTCGCCGAGGAACTGTCTGGTTCGGTCCTCGCTTGGGTTCTCGAAGAGCTGTTCTGGCGGGCCGCGCTCGACGATCTGCCCCTCATCCAGGAACATGATCCGTGAGGCGACCGAGCGAGCGAAGTCCATCTCGTGGGTGACGACGAGCATCGTCATCCCCTCCTCCGCGAGATCGCGCATCACCGTCAGCACCTCGCCGATCAGTTCCGGGTCCAGCGCCGAGGTCGGCTCGTCGAAGAGGATGAGCTCGGGCTCCATCGCCAGCGCGCGGGCGATGCCGACGCGCTGTTTCTGCCCGCCGGACAGCTCCGCCGGATAGGAGTCGGCCTGGTCTTCGAGCCCCACCTGTTCGAGATACGCCATCGCTTTCTCTCGGGCCTCCTCGGCAGGGATCCCGAGCACCTCGCGGAGGCCGAGCGTGATGTTCTTGCGGGCGGTCAGGTGGGCGAAGAGATTCGAGTCCTGAAAGACCATTCCGACCCGACGCCGGAGGTCGTTTTCGCCGATGTCGTGGATATCCTCGCCGTTGAGATAGATCGCACCGTCGTCGATCTCTGTCAGGCGGTTCACACAGCGAAGCATCGTCGATTTCCCCGATCCGCTCGGACCGACGATCACCTCGACATCCTGTTGATCGAGCGCGAAGCTGACATCGTGCAATACCTCCTCTTCGTCGTAGGATTTGTACACGGAGTCGACTTCTAACAGCGTCATGTGGATCCCTCCGGAATCGCGTATCTGTCTTCGAGCGCGTCGAGCGCGCGGTTGGTCGTGAAGGTGAGCACGAAGTAGATGATCGAAATCGTGACGATCACCTCCAGAACGGCCGTGTCCCGGCCGGGCTGGAGATAGAGATTCTCCGCGCGAGTGAGCAGTTCGGCCAGCCCGATCGCGAAGGCGATACTCGTGTCTTTCAGGACGATGGTGAATTCGTTCTGAAACCCGGGGACGGAGCGCCGAACTGCCTGCGGGAGAATCACGTGACGGATCGCCCCTATTTTCGAGAGCCCGACCGAGCGGGCGGCCTCCATCTGCCCCTCGTCAATCGACTGGATCGCACCGCGAAACACCTGCGCCTGATAGGCCGCCGATCGCAGTCCGAGCGCAATCGTCGCGACGATAAACGCCTTCACGTTGATTTCGACGAGGATGAAGTCGCCGAGCTGCGGGACCGGGAGCGTAAAAAAGAACAGGACGATCAACACGACAATCGGTGTCCCGCGGAGGATCACACCCACGGCGCTGACTGGTCTGCGCAGCCAACCCGGAGCGTACACCTCCGCCGCGCCGGCCGGAAAGCCGGCCAGAAAGCCGACGGCGAGACTGGAGAGGGTAAGCAAGACCGTCGCGACCGCTCCCAGCAGTAGCTGATCCCAGTTCGAGAGAATGAACACCCAGTCGCTTCCCTGCAGGACGATGGGATCCATCGCTCCTTACCCGAAGTACTCGCTGACGAGGTCGTCGTAGGTGTCCCCCTCTTGGACCGCGCTCAGTCCGTCGTTGATGTCCTCGATGCGGTCGTCGTCCTGTCGCATCCCGAAGCCGAAGTTCTCGTCAGTCTGGATCGTAAAGGCGACTTCGACATCGCGCGAGGCCGCGAAGTTCTCCGCGACCGGAACGTCGGCGACGACAGCGTCGACATCGCCGCTTTCCAGCGCGTCGACCGCCAGCGGATAGTTCTCGAACTGCCGGAGGCTGTCTCCGCTGAGCGTGCCCTCTTCGATCAGCCGCTCGACTTCCCCCTCGCCGGTCGTCCCGGACTGCGCGCCGACGATGGTTCCGGAGAGGTCGCTTTCCCCCTCGGGTTGGAAGCTTCCGCCCTCCTGGACGAGAACCGACTGGTTCGACTCGAAGTACGGATCCGAGAAGGCGATCTGTTCTGCCCGGTCGTCGGTGATCGTCATCCCCGCGGCGATGATGTCGATATCGCCCTCGGTCAGCGACGGAATCAGCGTCTCGAAGTCGAACTCGGCCCACTCGCCGAGCTCGAATCCGGCCTCCTCGGCGACCGCCTCGGTGAGGTCGATATCGAAGCCGGTCAGTTCGCCGTCCTCCGTGAACTCGAAGGGTGCGAACCCGGGCGCCGTTCCGGGAACGAGCGTCTCTCCGCCGTCGGAACCGGGGCTGTCGGTCGTACAGCCAGCCAGCAGTGCAGTTGCTCCCGCGGCACCGATCGTCGTGAGGTATGCTCGTCTGTCCATGTCGTACTCGCGTGCCATATCAGGTGGTCGTCAGTATCGGTGTTCAATCTTACGACCTTCAACCGGGCGGATTGGCAGAAAGCCGTCCGTTTCGCAGCCGTTTGGCGGATTCGACAGATCGAGAGTCGGTCCTCGCAAGCGTCACGTCGACTTGGTGCCGGGACAACCAGCGCTCGGGAACCGATCCGGAGATGTTTATGTCCGCCATCCCCTACCGGAGGTATGGTAGCCGAAACAGTCACCGTCACCATCGAGACCGACGAAGAAAGCGACGAACTC
>JBLGCM010000216.1:0-4086 GCA_047617345.1 Natronomonas sp.
GGACAACATCGACGCCGAGGAACTCGAGACGACTGCCGCCTGTCCGGCATACGCGTACGAACCCGACGACGACGCAACGGTCGTTGAGCGGTTGCAGGAGGCGGGTGCCATCCTCGTCGGCAAGACGAACATGGACCAGTTTGCGACCGGTCTCGTCGGCACGCGAAGCCCATACGGCGTCTGTCACAACGCCATCGATGAGGCGTACATCTCGGGTGGATCCAGCGCCGGGTCCGGCGTCGCAGTCGCTGCCGAACAGGTCTCCTTTGCACTCGGGACCGATACCGCCGGCTCGGGACGGGTCCCGGCGGCCTGCAACGGAATCGTCGGGCTCAAACCCACCCGCGGCATGCTGAGCAACGACGGCGTTGTCCCCGCCTGCAAGACGCTCGACTGTGTCGCAGTCTTCGCGCCGGCCTGTCGCGGTGCCTTGCTCGTCGAACAGGTCGCCGCCGGGTTCGATCCCGCTGACCCATACAACCGCCGCGAGGCGTCGACAGTGGACCTCTCGATGCCGGAGGCTCCCGAATCGATCACCGTCGGTGTTCCTCAGCCGGATCAGCTCGAATTTTTCGGGGACAGCGAGGCCGCTGGGCTGTTCGACGATGCGGTCGAGAGACTCGAACAAACGGGAGCGACGGTCGAGCGCATCGACCTCCAGCCGTTTCTCGACGCCGGCCGGCTCCTATATGACGGTCCGTGGGTCGCCGAGCGGCTGGCCGCAATCCGTGACCTGCTCGCGACGGATCCGGACGCGCTGCTCCCGGTCACGCGGTCGATCATCACCCGTGGGGAGAACTTCTCGGCCGAGGACACGTTCAACGCGATGTACAAACTTCAGCGGCTTCGCCAGCAGGCCATGCCCACCTTCGACGACGTTGATTTCATCGCGACACCGACTACGGGTACGATACACACGATCGAGGCAGTCCAGGCCGATCCCGTCAAGCGAAACAGCGAACTCGGCGAGTACACGAACTTCGTCAACTTGCTCGACCTCGCGGCCATCGCGGTGCCGGCTGGGCGGCGTGACTCCGGACTGCCGTTTGGTATCACGCTGTTCAGTCAGGCCTTCGAGGACGCACAGCTTGCTGCAGTCGGGGATACGCTCTGTCAGGCTGCTGACGAGCCAATCGGGGCAGAAGCACGACCCTACACACAGCTGTGACGCCGGTGACGGTGCCCCGGTATAAATATTAAATCGAGGTCAAAAATTGACTCTACCGATACGCTGGTATCTTTGCTTTTGCTGTCTATATCCATCGCGAGTACCCGTGGCTATTGAACACACCGTTATCGAGGAGACGTACCGTGATTCGGTCAAACTGATGCGGCTGGCAAACGAGGTCTCGGAGGCGTATGCACTCTCGGATGCGACCGCGCTCATGGGCACCGAGGCAAACAGGGAGCGCCTCGCTGAGACGACAGCACTCGACCCCGAGAGCCTCGTCGGTGTCGGCCCGTCGGATCTCGTCTTGCTCGCTGTGGCGGAAGACAGCGAGCGTGCCGCCAGTGCGCTGGCGGACATGCGAGAGCGTCTCGACAGCGATGGTTCCGACTCCGACTCCTCCAGTGAGCACCAATCGGACCCAACCTCGCTGGCCGAGGCGATAGGGACGCTGGAACATCCCGAGCTCGCGCTCATCTCGGTCCCGGGGGAGTACGCCGCCCGCGAGGCCTGGCTGGCGCTTCACTCGGGGTTACACGTGCAGCTGTTCTCGGATAGCGTCCCCATCGCGGCCGAGCGGGAACTCAAGAAGTTCGGGCTGGAAGAGGACCTGCTGGTGATGGGGCCCGACTGTGGGACTGCCATCATCGACGGCCTGCCGCTTGGCTTTGCGAACGTCGTCTCACAGGGGTCGATCGGCCTCGTCTCCGCGTCGGGAACCGGCCTCCAGGAGGTAGCCTCACTGATCGACCGGGGTGGTGGCGGCATCTCGCAGGCGATCGGAACGGGCGGCCGTGATCTGCACGACAGCGTCGGCGGTCTGATGACCAGCAAGAGCATCGAGCGTCTCGACGACGACCCCGAGACGGACTGTCTCGTCGTCATCTCGAAACCGCCCGATCCATCGGCCAGGGAGGCGGTGCTCGACACTATTGAGGCGGCCGAGACACCGGTCGTCGTCCAGTTTCTGGGAGCGACGGACGAACTCGGCGTGGAGGGTGTCGAGACGGCCGGGACGCTCGCGGACGCGGCGACGATGGCACTCGACGTGGCCGGCGAGCCGTCCGCCCAGTCTAGTGAGCCATCGGTCGCGGAGCTATCCGACAGCATCGAAGCGGCGACCGATGGCGCTCTCCGGGGGCTGTTCTCCGGTGGTACTCTCTGTACCGAAGCGGCGCTCTTCCTCTCGGAGACTGTCGAGGGACTCGCGACCAACGTGGGCGTCGGCGATCCGATTGTGGATCCGCTCGACCCGGAGGGACGCAGCCTCGTCGACCTCGGTGCCGACGAGCTAACCCGTGGGCGACCACATCCGATGATCGATACCGGACTGCGTGATTCACAGCTCGCCGAGGCACTGGCCGACGATACCGTGGGCATGGTGTTGCTTGATGTCGTCCTCGGCCGTGGTGCTCACGCTGACCCGGCGGCCGGTATCGCCGAGCAACTCGACGCGGCGACGGCACCCCCGCCGGTCGTCGCCTCCGTCTGCGGGACCGATGCCGACCCACAGGGAAGAAGCGAGCAGGTCGAGACACTCAGGGAAGCCGGTGTCGTGGTTGCGCCGAGCAACGCCGCGGCGGCGGCAGTCGCTGCAAGTGCTGTGGCCGGAGGTGGCGGACGATGACTCGCGACGGTCTGCTCGGCGAGTCACCGGGCGTCATGACCCTGGGTGTCGATACCCTCGCGGATGCGCTCGCGGGCTCGGATGCGACGGTCACCGAGGTCGACTGGTCGCCGCCAGTCGATGGAACGGCTGAGCAGTTGACCGACCTCGCACCCGTCCACGACAGAATCACCGAAGCAAACGAGGAGGCCGTCGAGCGGATGATCGAAAGCGGGGCCGAGTGGACCCGGGTTGACACCGCGGCCGAGACGATTCCGGAGTTCGACGGGCGGATGATTCTGCACGCCGGGCCGCCCGTAACGTGGGACCGGATGTCCGGCCCCCAGCGAGGTGCTGTCATCGGCGCGGCCATCTACGAGGGCTGGGCCAGCACGCCCGAGGAGGCAAAGTCACTCGCGTCTGCGGGTGAAATTACGTTCGCGCCCTGCCACGAGCACAGCGCCGTGGGCCCCATGGCCGGAATCGTCTCGCCGTCGATGCCGGTCGCCGTCGTCGAGAACCCCGTCCACGGCAACACTGCCTACGTGACGTTCAACGAGGGACTCGGCAAGGTGCTCCGGTACGGTGCCTACGGCGAGGAGGTGACTGAGCATCTCGACTGGATGCAGCAAACGATGGCACCGATCCTCTCGGAGACGCTCGCAGCACATGGCAGCGTCGACCTCACACACATCAGCGCCCAGGCGCTCCAGATGGGCGACGAAGTGCACAACCGGAACGTGGCCGCGACGTCGCTGCTCGTTCGCGAACTCGCTCCGACGATGGCCACAGTCGACGCCTCGGGTACTGGGGAGACGCTTTCGTTTCTCGAAGACAACGACCACTTCTTCCTGAATCTCTCGATGGGGGCGTGCAAACTGGCAGCCGACGCCGCGGCTGACATCCCGTGGAGTACGGTCGTCACCGCGATGGCGCGCAACGGCACCGATTTCGGACTCCGGGTGAGCGGTCTCAGCGGGCAGTGGTTCACGGCCGAGGCCCCGGTCGTCGACGGCCTGTTCTTCCCGGAGTACGACGCCGAGGACGCCAATCCCGATATCGGTGATAGCTCGATCACTGAGACGACCGGTGTCGGCGGATTCGCGATGGCCGGATCGCCGGGAATCACCCAGTTCGTCGGCGGAACGCCGGAAGACGCCCGCCGGTTCACCAGGGAGATGTACTCCATTACGGTCGGTGAAAACTCCGGCTACTCGATTCCTGGGCTGGATTTCCGCGGTACCCCGACCGGTATCGATATCATCCAGGTGCTCGCGACATCGACGCCGCCGATCATCAATACCGGCATCGC
>JBLGCM010000217.1:0-4082 GCA_047617345.1 Natronomonas sp.
TTCTCAAGACGCTGGCGAAGGAAGGGATCACCAGCCCGGACAAGATCCAGGAACACACCGACATTCCGAAGTCGACGGTCCACTACCGTCTCGATCAGCTCCGCGAACGGGGCGTTCTGCAGAACGACCTCGGGGACATGGACCTCTCGGAGCTCGGGTTATCGATCACGATCATCAGTGAAGTCTACGCCGAGTTCGGGGAGGGCTATCACAACACCGTCGGCGAGAAGCTCTCCGAGATCGAGGGCGTGAATCAGGTTTACTTCACGATGGGTGATACCGACTTCATCGTCATCGCACATCTCACGAGCCGGGAGATGGTTGAGTCGCTGATCGAAGACTACGAGGCGATCGACCAGATCAACCGGACGAGTTCGAAGTTCGTAATCACGACGGTCAAACGCGAGCAACACCCGATCAACGACTTCAGCTCCGAGAACCTCCTCGACGCACTCGCCGAGGATTGACGGTAGAGGCCAGCCCTGTCCGCCACTGCCACCAGATTGGATTTTGTTCCGCTATTTACTAAATTTCTGTATTGAGTTCTGATATACTCTCGATTTAGATTTCACGGCAACATTTATTTTATTCACGGGACAGCATTCAACAATGATACACGGCAAAGGAGAGTTGCTGACTGTCGATGTCGGGGAGAGTGAGACAGCCGAGACGGACATCACCCCGATCCAGGAACGGTACATCGGTGGTCGCGGCGTGGCGACACGGCTCGCTCACGAGCGGATTCCGTTCGACGCGGACCCGCTCGGACCCGACAACCGGCTGGTGTTCACGACAGGGCCGATGCAGGTGTCGACGATGTCGTTTACCGGCCGGATGAACGCGACGGCAGTCTCGCCACTGACCGACGGCTTGCTGTCCAGCAACGCCGGCGGCTTCATGTCCCGGAACTTCGCGGACACGGGCTACGGGGCAATCGAGATAGCGGGTGCGAGCGAGGAACTGGTGGTGATACACGTCCGGGACGATGGCGCCGAGTTCGAGGCAGCCCCGGAGCTCGCGGGTGCGACGGTCCCGGAGACGACGGCGTACCTCGAGGACGAACACGGGATCACGACGGACCAGACGGCAGTGGTCGGGCCAGCCGGGGAGAACGAGGTCCGGTTCGCTTCCATCATGACCTCGGAGGAACGGGCGTTCGGTCGGGGTGGACTGGGTGCCGTCCTCGGCGCGAAAAACGTCAAGGCCGTCACCGTCGGCGGTGACTCCTCGCCGGAGATCGAGATTCCCGCGACACAGAGTGAGATTCACCGCGAGGCGGCGACCGACGACAACATCATGAAACGGCAGGGGACGGTCGCGGTGATGGACCTGGCCAACGAAGTCGAGGGGCTCCCCTCGTACTACTTTTCGGAACGGCAGTTCGAGGGCGTCGACGGCATCAACGGGGCAGCCGTCGAGGAGAAGAAGTACAAGAAGGGGACATGTTCGGCGTGTGCGTTCGCGTGCAAGCTCCCGACCAGAGACGAGGAAACGGGGCTGGAAACCGAGGGGCCGGAGTTCGAAGTGGCGATGGCGTTCGGATCGAACTCAGGGGTCGACGACATCGTCGACGTGATGAAGTCGAACGAGCTGTGTGACCGGTACGGGCTGGATGCCATCTCGGCCGGCAACACGGTCGCGGCGTACCTCGCAAGCGAGGGGGAGTTCGGCAACGAGGGGCTGATCCACGAGACCGTCGAGAAGATCGCCCGCCGCGAGGGGGTCGGCGACACGCTCGCAGAGGGCATCGACCGCGTCCACGACGAACTCGGAGTCGAGAACTGGTCCGTCAAGGGGCTCGATTTCGCCGCCCACGAAGGGCGAGTCCTCCACGGCCAGGGGCTCTCCTACGCGGTCGCGAACCGCGGGGCTGACCACATGTACGCGACCTTCTACTCCGTCGAGTATCCGCTCGTCCCCGAAGAGGCCGCCCTGGATCCCACTGGCACCGTCGGCAAGGCCGACCGGCTGATCCGACGAGAGAATCTGATGGCGCTCAACGACAGCGGCGTCGTCTGCAAGTTCTCGCGAGATTACATGAACGCCGAGCGGTACGAGGCCCTCTTCGACGCCGACTTCGACGAACTGCTGGCGGTGGGAAGTCGCGTCGTCGCCCTGGAGCGTCACTTCAACAACCAGCGCGGCTTCGACCGGTCTGACGACACGCTCCCGTACGACCTCCCGGACTTCGAGCGGGCCCTCGACGAGTATTACGACGCCAGGGGGTGGCGAGAAGACGGGACCGTCCCGGAGGCTGCCCTCCCCGACGCGTAGCGAGTCGGCGAGCGACACGCCACACCGTCGCAGAAAATCCTCTGTCGCCCGCTGCTAAACAGCATCCAACAATAGGTAGTTTGATAGGACATGGTCCACATAGTAGTGGTTGAAGTCGATGTCACAGGAATACACGTCCCTCTCAAACGCCGACGTCGAATCACAGTACGAGCAGTACTTGATGCCGATCTGGAAGGACCTGAACGTGCCCATCGAGCGAGCGACGGGATGTACGGTCAGGGATTTCGACGGCAACGAGTACCTCGACGTCTTCTCGGGTATCGCGGTAACCAACGCCGGTCACCGCAACGACGCCGTCGTCGAGGCAGCCAAGGACCAGCTCGACGAGTTCGTCCACGGGTGTACGTACCTCCACCCGCACGAACCGGCCGCGAAGCTCGGCGAAAAGCTGGCAGAGGTGACGCCGGGAGACCTCACGAAGTCGTTTTTCGCCAACTCGGGCACCGAGGCCGTCGAGGGGGCGATCAAGCTCGCCCGGAAGTACACCGGCTCGAAGGAAGTGCTGGCACTGGAGATGTCGTTTCACGGGCGCACGCTGGGGTCGCTCGCGCTGACGGGCAACAAGGGATACAAGGCAGACATGGCGCCCACGATCAACGACGTCGCTCACGTCGCACCGCCCTACGCCTTCCGGTGTCAAATGTGCGATGGCGGCCCGTGTTCGTGTGCCTGTGCCGAGGACCTCGAACGCGTCATCGAGACGCACACGGCGGGTGACCTGGCTGCCGTCGTCGTCGAGCCAGTGATGGGCGAGGGGGGCCTCATCGTCCCGCCGGAGGGGTGGCTCGACCGCGTCAGGGAGATCACACACGACCACGGGGGTCTGCTCATCGTCGACGAAGTCCAGTCCGGCTACGGCCGTACCGGCGAGATGTGGGGGGCCGATCACTTCGACGTGGTGCCGGACATCATGCCCCAGGCGAAGGGTATCGCCAACGGCCTCCCGCTGGGTGCGTTCACGGCCCGCGAGGAGGTCGCAGACGCCTTCGATGCCGGGGACCACCTCTCGACGTTCGGTGGCAACCCCGTCGCCTGTGCGGCTGCTCTGGAAACAATCGACCAGATTCAGGGCGGACTCGTCGAGAACGCCCGCGAACAGGGCGAGTGGCTCGGCGAACAGCTGACGACCCTCGAGTCGGAGTACGAGGTCGTCGGAGACGCTCGGGGCATAGGGCTGATGCGCGGTCTCGAAATCGTCGATCCCACCGAGAGCGGGTCGCGGGGTGTCGCACCCGCGCCGGACGCGGAACTGGCGAAACACGTCGCCAAACACCTCCGGGAGGAGGCGGACATCATCATGGGCGTGGGTGGCTTCCACGGCAACGTGTTGCGGTTCCAGCCGCCGCTGTCCATTTCACGGGCGCAACTCGACCGGGTCGTCGCCGCACTCGAAGATGCCATCGGTGCGGAAGCCAGTGACTGACCGACGTTACAGACTGAAGCGAGGCGAAAGCCCACCGGCTTTAGCCGTGGGATGAAGCCGACATGATATGTCGCAAACCACAGGACTTAGTCTTTCCGTAATCCTAACATTTATTATATTGGAGGGAATATAATCAGGTAGACATGCGACATGCTGCTGCGGGGAACGCACTCATGCTCAACACGGCCACGAGTGCGTCTCAACTCCTACACCCACACACCTACGCAGCCCAACCAGCAGCGGTTGGCATGTCACGACAGTACTCCCCACTTGTGGCTGCAACGGGGGGTTGGGCCGATGGCCCGGCCCGCTGCTCACGGTGCTGGACGCCCGTGAGTGCCACTCCTGCCACGGGAGGGCAACA
>JBLGCM010000218.1:0-4081 GCA_047617345.1 Natronomonas sp.
CATGATTTTCCCGCGAACACGCGAGGGAGCGAAGCGACCGAGCCGTGAGCGGGAAATCACTCCACAGACCGGATTTTGAACCCTACCAGACGCGCGCAGCGAAGCGAGCACGTCTGGTTCCGGTTCAAATCCGGGAGGCGGCATCTTCTGAGACCGTGAGCGTAGCGAACGGTCGAAGAAACGACGCCGACCGCGATTTGAACCCTGGAAGACGCAGCGCCGAGCACAGCGAGGCGACCGTCTTCCAACGGTTCAAATCCGGGAGGCGGCACTTCTGGGATTCTGACCGGCGAGCGCAGCGAGCCGTCAGAATCCAGAAGTCCATCAGGGCGGATTTGAACCAGACGAGTCGCAGCCCGCGCAGGCGAGCGCAGCGAGCCGAGCAGGACCGTCTCGGCGAGGTTCAAATCCGGGAGGCGGCATGATTTTCCCGCGAACACGCGAGGGAGCGAAGCGACCGAGCCGTGAGCGGGAATCACTCCACAGACCGGATTTGAATCCTACTAGACGCGCGCAGCGCAGCGAGTACGCCTGGTCCCGGTCCCCCCTCGAGATGCGGACGGCGCTCATCGTGAGTCAGTTTCGTGGTTCGCTGGGCACGTCGGCATTTCGGAGGAGTTCGTTCTGTTCCTCGAGTGTGACGAGGATCCGTGCGAGTAGCGTGGTTTGGAGCTGGTTCTGAACCTTGCCGCTGAGGGATTGTCCCTGCCCGTAGTGTATCGTGACGATCCCGTCGTCGGTGTCTATCTCGACCTGTTCCAGATCGACGTCTTCGCTCGTGGCATTGTCGAACAATCCCATGGGCACCGTCAGTCGAGGTGGTCACTAATTTCCTTCCCCGAACGCGTGCTGGTGGTCGTCCGGCGGTCAGTCTGGTCGGCGCCGGTCCTACGTAGTCGTGGCTGCGTGTCGCCGCTGGGCGTCGTAGAGGGCTGGGAGGCCGAGGGGGAGCGCCAGCACGCCGAAGGCCGCTTCGGTGGCGACGGCAAGCGACGATCGGCGGACGACGAGCCCGAACGCGACGACGCCGATGCCGGCGACGACGTAGGCGAGGTCACTCCAGAGTGGGTCGTACGTCGAGCAGTACGCCCAGCAGACGAACGTGTAGGCGGGGGCGTTCCACGTGGCGGGGTCTGGCTTCGGCCAGAAGTGCCGGCAGTACGTCGTCAGCGCGAGCATCGCGACGGTGGGCAGGCCGACGAGCCACACTGCTGGACCGAACGGCCAGCGGTCCGCGAGTCGCTCGTACCCCCGGAGGAACAGTGCTGGTGCACACGCGATCCACAGCCAGATTCCGAGCGTGTACGTCACCGGCCAGTGCTCGATCCGCGGCTGGGTGATCGGCAAACGATACGCGTCGGGGAGGGAGAACCAGGGGAACGACGGGTCGGGAACCGCGTTCGTGAACAGCGCGAGCAGACAGAGGACGGTTCCGACGACGAGACCCCGGAGTCCGTACGTGGTGTACGCCGCCAGCCAGTCGGGGAGCCGCCGCTCCGAGCGGGGGATCGTCGTCGCATCGGTCGTCTTCGAGGTCATGGGTCGAGCAGTTCGGCCTGCATCGGTCGCCCTCAGTGGTCGGCTTCGAGTCGTTCACGCCGCCGTTCGTACTCTTCGTCGTCGAGTTCACCCCGGGCGTACGCCGACCGGAGTTCCTCGAGTGCGGGATCCCGCGACGCTCCGGGGTCCGTCAGCGCCCGGTACCCGAGGTAGCCGGCCCCGACGAGCAGCGCCAGGAACAGGAGTTGCATCCCCACGCCGACGACGAACAGCCAGCCCATCCCGTCACTCGCTCCCCACATCCCGTGCTCCCACGTTCCGCCCATCATGGCCCCCGTGCCCATCATGCCGAATCCCATCGCGAACGCCGGGAGGACGACGAGTACGCCGACGATCGCGAGGACGACCCAGACGAGTTGCCGATCAGTGGTGTTTGCTGTCATGGTGTTTGCCTCGAGTCGCGCCGAATGCGATCTCTATCTCACTAGACGGGACGCTCGTTCAATGCGATTGCCCTTCGAATAACAAACCCAAATGGCCGGCGAACACAGCATTCGAAACAATACTGGTAATCGATCCGAGAACTCGAATCCTGGTTTCGAAGCTCTCGACGCCACATTGCCCAAAATCGAACCCCGAGGCTGGCGCATGTTTCCAAAGTCATCCGGAGAACGGCAGCGACACGCGTTCACGCACCCCGATGACCGGGCTCTATTGTCGCGGCTCAGGGGAGTGGTTCGAGGTCGATACGCTCGAGGTCACGTTCCTCGACGACGCTCTCGCCGATCTCCTGTTTGGCGGTGAGGTAGATGATCTGCCAGTCGTTCGCGGCGAGGTCCTGAAGGATTTCGAAGCCGTGGTCGAGCCGGGTGGGGTCGGCGGGGAGGAAGGCGTCGTCGAGGACGAGGAAGCCGGGTTCGGTGCCGAGGAGTTGTTCGGCGAGGGAGATGCGGGTGGCGAAGTGGAGTTGGTCGCGGGTGCCGTGGCTGAGTTCGTCGGGGGTATGCACCGTGCCGTCGTGGGTTTCGACGTGGAGTTGTTGGGTGTGGGTGTCGTAGGTGACGTCGGTGTAGCGGTCGTCGGTGAGGGTGGCGAAGACGTCGCTGGCGCGGCCGTTCGTGTCGAAGAGGTCGGTGATCTTCTCCTCTTCCTCGTTGTGAATTTCGTCGAAGATCTGGAGGCCGATGCGGGAGATCTCGGCGTCCCGGGTGATCCGGTCGGTGAGGGCGTCGAGGTCGGCCTGGAGTTGTTCGAGGCCGTCGATGGTCTCAGCGGTGAGCGTGAGGGGCTCGTCGCGGAACGGTTCGGATCGGAGGTCCCGGGCACGGTTCCGGAACTCCTGGATCTTGCTCTCGTGGGCTTCCAGGGTCGTTTCGAGTTCGGCTTTCCGGTCTTCGAGCTCCGATTCTCGCTCCCGTAACTCCCCGAGTCTCTCCTCGTCGTACTCGTCGGGGTCGACGGCGTCCGCGTCGAGGTCGGCGACCATTGCTGCGAGTTTGGTCTCCCAGTACTCGATCAAGGCCTGGGGGTTGGGATCGGCGACGTCGGGTTCGCCGAGTGCGTCATCGAGGCTCTGGCGGGCGTTCGATCGGTCGGTCTCGAGCTCGGACGTGGCGGAGAGCGCCGAGCGATACGCGTTCACGTCGTCGACGTCGGCCGCCCGGAGGATCTCCCGCTTCTCCTCGCGACTCGTCTGCCGGCGTTCCCGGGCGTCGCTGATCGTCGCTTCGTGTTCGTCGATCATCCGATCGTCGACCTTGATATCCTGTTCGAGGTCGTCGATCTGGCTCTCGAGTTCGGCCCGTTCGTCGTGGTAGCGCTGGATCGCCGGCTGGATCTCCGACACTGCCTCGACGTCGAAGCCGGCGTCCCGAGCTTGCTCGAGGAGCGCCGCCCGCCGGTTCGCGACGGCGGCGGCCTGCCGGAGGCTGTACGCCCACGCGCCGGCGGCGAGCACGCCGACGCCGAGCAAAATCGCGGCGAGTGCGAGGAACGCGACCCCGCCGTCGAGGGCGCCGGCGGCGGTCGCCGTCCCGCCGAGCGCGAGCCCGACGAGCGCGACCCGGCCCGTCGTCTGCAGCCAGCGATCGCGCTCGCCCTCGTCCTCGCGCGCGTCCCGGAAGTCCTCGAGCGCGGCTTCGGTTTCGGCGACGGCGCCTTCACGCCGGTCGAGCATCGCCAGCTCGCGCTCCGCCGACGCGAGTTCGGACTCCCACTCCTCGACGTCGGCCTCGAGGGACGCGATCTCGGCGTCGGCGTCGTCGATCGCCCCGGTCGCACTCGCGATCGTCTCGGACAGACTCGTCAAGGTCTCCAGTTCCGCCTGCGTGTACTCGTACCGATCGTCGAGCGTCGCGGTGGCGTCGCGGTACGTCTCGAGTCGGTCGCGCAGGCGGTCGTGCTCGTGGACGACGCGCGCTCGCTCCTGGGTCTCGCGGTCCTCGCGACACGCCCTGAGTTCGCGCTCGACCTGGATGCGCTCGCGCTCGGTCGCGTCGAGATCCTCTTCCCGGGCCTCGGTGACGTACTCGGAGATGTCCGCTGCCAGGTCGGTCGCGTTCTCGCGGACGGTCTTCGCGTG
>JBLGCM010000219.1:0-4066 GCA_047617345.1 Natronomonas sp.
CGAACTCAGAAACTCCTGACGGTCGGAGAGGTGATCGACTAGCGAGGGGACGTAGTGGTCGTAGTGGCCGCGGCCGAGAAACTCGGTCAGATCGTCGTTGCGGCCGAGCATCGCGCCCAGTTCCTGCCGAACCGCTCGTTCGCTCCGGGAATCGATGCCGAAGTCGCCATCGAAGCGGATCGAATCGGGGATGTCGAACAGTTCGGCCTCCGTCGAGACGCCGACCGCATCGAGCATCTGTTCGGTTTCGGCGGGGGTGTGTGGTGCGTACGGGTTGGTATCGTGTCCACCCATCGTACCCCCTCTTGGGCCGGACGCACCGAATGGTTTTGGGTCGGCTGTCTCCCGACGTAGCCACAGACACTGTCAAGCGTGGGATTTCCGTTCGTACGGGTCGACCGGTCGGAGTCGTTCTGGAAGTCAGGCGACTTATTACCGTCAGCAGTTTCCATTCGGATATGGTCTCACAACTCCTCCTCGCTTTGTTGACTGGACTCTTTGCCGGCGCTCTCTTCGGCGTCATCCAAACACCGATTCCGGCCCCCCCGAACCTCCCCGGCGTCCTCGGAATCGTCGGGATCTTCCTGGGGTACAGGCTCATCGAGTGGCTCGACGTACAGATCGACGTGTTCGCCGTGATCTCCGGACTGTTCTGAGCGGCAACCGATCTGCTCGGCTTTTTCGGCTGTGTCGGTGGCGGACAGCCGGCGTCGTCGGACCTGTCCGTGCTTTCAGGTAGACTGCGCCGTCTCGCGGTAGCCTCGCCAGAAGGCTGACCCGGCGACTAGACCGATAGCAACGGCGACGATACCCCAGACCCCGAGCAGTTCGCGGCCGGTCGCGAGCCCCGCAATCGAGATAGCGACCGCGAGCAAAAACAGAACCACGGGGATCAGTCGCACCCGGAGCGCGGACAGCCCATCTCCGCCTGCGACGGCGAGAGACAACTGCGGTATCGCGTACCAGAACAAGCCAAGATAGACGAACGTGAGCAGCCCCGTCCAGTTGCCGAGGACCCCGGCGTACTCGACGCCAACTGCGAGCGCCGTTCCGGTCGCTCCCGATATCAGGACCGCGAGCGTCTCGCGGGAGACCATCGCGTCTCTCACTCTCGGAGCGCGTCCTCGCGCTCGGTTCCTTCGAGGGTCTGCTCTTCGATGTGAGTCGCGACGACTGCGGGCTTGTACGCGCCGCCGTCGAATAGCTCATGATCGCCGACCGACGATTCGACGTAGCGGATGAACGCGCGCCGCTCCGGCGGCAGTTCGCCGTAGCGGATCTCCTCCTCGACCAGATCGTAGACCGGGATCCGGGGAGTGAGAAGCGTGTTCTCGCCGACGACGCTGTTTTCACCGACGACAAAGCCCGAGGTCACCCGACAGCCAGCACCCAGCGAGACGCCGTCCTCGACGATGACCGGCGCGTCTTCGACCGGTTCGAGCACGCCCCCGATCAGCGTGTTCGCGCCGAGTTTGACGTTGTCACCGATCTGTGCACAGGAGCCGACGGTGTCACAGGAGTCGACGAGCGTGCCGTCGCCGACCCGCGCGCCGATGTTGACGAAGGAGGGACTCATCATGATCACGTCCGAACCGATGTTCGCACCGCGGCGGACGACGGTCCCGTTCGGCGTGTTTCTGGACCCGCGGTCACCGTAGTCGTCGGAGTCCGCGAGTGGGAGCACGTCGTTGTACGTCACGTCGCCGTGCTCGTATCCGGAGATCTGTCGGAGGCCGAAGTTGAGCAGGACGCCTTGCTTGACCCATTCGTTGACTTTCCACTCGCCACCCGATTTCTCTGCTGCGCGGATCTCGTCGTCTTCGAGCGCGTCGAGAAATTCCGCGAGGACGGTCAGATCTTCCATACTTGTTTCGGCGTCGATCTCGTCGCTTTGGTACTGTGTCCAGAGCTCTTCGATCTCCGATTGCAGGCTCATGTCCGTGTGCTCGGGGCGGCCGGACTTGGCGGTGACGATTGGTCTGTCGTCGTCGGTCTGCTTTGCAGAGCAACGCGTTTCGCCGACTTACTCCCCCTCGGCCCTACTTGACGCCAGTGATCTCGAAGCGCGCGCCGCCGGCCTCGCTGTCAGTAACCGCTATTTCCCAGCCGTGTGCATCGACGACTTCTTTGACGATCGCCAGTCCGAAGCCCGTCCCGTCCTGTGCTGTCGAATAGCCCGCCTCGAAGACGCGCTCCCGTTGCGCTGCGGCGATTCCGGGCCCGTCGTCTGCCACGTAGAATCCACTCGCCGTGTCATCAATCGTCACCGTGACATCGTTCCCGCCGTGTTCGATGGCGTTGCGAACGAGATTCTCGAATAGTTGTTGCAGGCGACTCCGATCAGCGCGCACGGTCCGTGTCGTTTCGATGTTCACAGTCGCGCCGGCCGTGTCGACAGTTTGCCAGCAGTCTTCGACAAGCGCTGCGAGATCGACCGCTTCTAACTCTTGGACGCGCTCACCCTGACGGGCTAGTGTCAGGAGGTCCCCGATCAGCGTGTCCATCCTCGTGAGCGCCCGATCGATCGCGGCCACCCGCTCGGTGTCGCTGTCTGCCCCCTCTCGCAGCAGTCGCACCTGCCCCTCGGCTACCTGTAACGGGTTGCGGAGGTCGTGACTGACGACGCTGGCAAACTCCTCTAGGCGGTCGTTCTGGTGCATGAGTTCCGCTTCGCGGTCGCGCAACGCCTCGGTCTGCTCGACCTGTCCGAGTGCTGCAGCGATGTTCCCGGCGAGCAACTCGCCGAACACGAGATCCTGCTGGTCGAACGCCGCCGGTGTGTCCGAGCCAGCGATCAGGATTCCGTAGTCGCCGATCGGAAGGAGGATTTCGCTCCGAACAGGCGAATTCGGATTGGTGATATCCGGATCCTCGTGTACGTCGTCGAGAGCCAGCGACTCGCCGCTTTCGTACACTCGCCACGCGATACTGTCGCCCTCTGTGAACGCTGGCGGCTCGCCTATGAGCTCGTATCCGGCGTCTGTGACCGCCCGCGGCACGAGCGCCGACTGATCAGCGTCGTACAGATGGACTGCATTCGCGTCCATTCCCAGCACCTCCAGTGCTGCGCTCGCACCGATTTCAGCGACATCACTCCGGGTTTCGGCGGCCATCAGGTCCTGCGTCGTCTCGTTGAGGGCTTCGAGCCGTGTCTCGCGTTGCTTGCTCTCGGTGATGTCGCGGTACACCCAGAGATGTCCGCCGCCGTCCGAGAGCTCTATCGGATGATAGCTCCGGACGAACGTCCGGCCGTCACGAAGCGTCATCTCCTCGTTTCGTACCGGTTCAGACCCGGATACCAGTTCGTCGATCCGCGTGACAAACGCGTCCGGTTCAGCGAACATGTCGCTGATATCCTCCGCCAACTCGGCGCAGTCGTCGCCGACGAAATCCTCTGGCGTCCCCGGTAAGTCGAACAGGTCAGAGAGCTGTTGATTGGCCCTCACGACACGTCTGCTTTCGTCTTCTGCGAGGACGCCGACGGGCAGTGCCTCAAAGAGCGTGGAGAGCAACGCGTTCGTCTGTTCGAGGTCACGCTCGCGCCGTTTCCGCTCGGTGATGTCCCTGTTGTTGATGACAATACCATCGATAAGCGCGTGGTCGCGATAGTTCGTTCCCCGGACTTCGAGCCACCGCCACTCGTCGTTGGCTGTCCGACAACGGGCTTCGGCGGTGACGGTCTTCGACGGATTGGACACGAGGTCACTGAACGTCTCGAACAGCGCGTCTCTGTCGTCGGGATGGACGATATCGAAGCCGCTTTCACCGACGAGCTCGCCGGGGCTGTACCCGAGAATCCGCGTGATAGAGGGGCTCTGGTACTGGATGACTCCGGACTCGTCGAGGACCGTGATACTGTCGCTAGAGCCGTCGAGATACGCTTTGTACCGCTCCAGTTCGCTCTCTCGCTGTTTGCGTTCGGTGACATCCCGAGCGGAGACGATCAGCGAGACGACAGTGCCGTCGTCGCTGGTGACCGGCCTGAAGACGCCTTCGACCGCGTACGACTCGCCGTGTTGTTGGGCGATATCAGCCTCGAATTCGACGTACTCGCCGCCTGCGGCAC
>JBLGCM010000220.1:0-4048 GCA_047617345.1 Natronomonas sp.
CTCACGGCAACTGGTGTCCCATCATGAGCGAATCACAGCGAACGAACGGCCGAGAACGCACACGCACGAACGAAACCGAGTCCGAGCAGAGCCAGCAGGAGACGGAGGTCTGTCCGGAATGTCGCGGCAAGCTAGTCAACGACGCCGAACACGGTGAGACGGTCTGCCAGGAGTGTGGGCTCGTCGTCGAGGAGAACGAGATCGATCCCGGGCCGGAGTGGCGAGCCTTCGACTCCCGCGAGCAGGACCAGAAATCGCGCGTGGGCGCGCCCACGACGAAGATGATGCACGACAAAGGGCTGTCGACGAACATCGGCTGGCAGAACAAAGACGCCTACGGCAATTCGCTGTCCAGCCGTCAGCGCGAGAAGATGCAGCGACTTCGCACCTGGAACGAGCGGTTCCGCACCCGCGACTCCAAGGAGCGTAACCTCAAGCAGGCACTCGGCGAAATCGACCGGATGGCCAGCGCGCTGGGTCTGCCCGAGAACGTTCGAGAGACGGCGAGCGTGATCTACCGGCGAGCGCTCGAAGAGGATCTCCTGCCCGGCCGCTCCATCGAGGGCGTCGCGACGGCGTCGCTGTACGCTGCCGCTCGACAGGCCAGCACGCCACGGTCGCTCGACGAGGTCAACCACGTCTCCCGCGTCGACCGCATGGAACTCACCCGCACCTATCGGTACATCGTCCAGCAGCTCCATCTGGAGGTCCAGCCGGCGGATCCGAAAAGCTACGTTCCGCGTTTCGTCTCCGAACTCGGCCTCTCCGAGGAAGTACAGCGACGGTCTCGGGAACTACTCGACGCTGCCGAGGGGACGGAGGTCATCAGCGGTAAGTCCCCGGTCGGACTCGCCGCCGCGGCGATCTACGCCGCCTCGCTTTTGACCAACGAGAAGGTCACACAGAACCAGGTCAGCGACGTCGCGGAGATATCCGAAGTAACGATCCGAAACCGGTATCACGAACTACTGGACGTCAAGACCGACGCTGTCGCCTGATCGATTTCCGAATTCTGACACCCGTCACAACGCTTTTGTCCGATGGTTGTGTGTGATCGACACACATGGAAGAAACACAGGTCCGCGTTCTCTGTCCCGAATGTGGTAAAAACTGGCAGACGGATCCGACGGAGTTGCCGGAGACGAGCGCGAACTTTCACTGTCCGAACTGTCACGCGAGCCGGCGGCTCTCGGAGTTCATGCGGACAGAACACGACCTCCGGACGGTCAAACAGCTAGGTTGAAGTCGGCGAAACGGCACCACAGGCCGCGCAGTGCAGCACCTCCGCGCCTTGTTCGCGCTCGATGCTCGTGTCCGGTAGCCCACACTCCGAGCAGAGTATGTACTGGTCGGCGTAGGCATCGAGAGCCTCCCGAATCCGACCGGCGTCGAACTCGCCGGTGAGTCGCGCGCGTCGGCTCTCGTCGATGTGTGCGCTTGTGCCGAGGTCGTCCTGGAGGAACTTGAGCAGGTGTTCTTCCTCGCGGTCGAAATCGTCACAGACCGTCTGGAAGTTCTCGAAGACGGTGGCGTGGCCCTCCTGGCGCACGTCGGGGTCGGGAACCTCGAACCGCGCCGAATCGGCGTCGATATCCGGGGTCTGATCGATCCCCCGGTCAAGCATATCATCGTAGTCCATACCCGAACTTTGCCGCCGAGAAATAAAAGCCGTCCTGTTTGTCATCCGTCCGGTCGCTCGGGTTCGGCCGGGACGCCCGTTACGGTCGTCTCCGCCGGCACGTCCTCGGTGACCAGCGAGTTGGCGCTGACCTGCGCGTTTTCGCCGATCTCGACCCCGGGCAGAACGACTGCGCCAGCCCCGATCATCGCGCCCTCTCGGATTACCACTTCCCCGGTGCGGTACTCCTCGCGCAGGAACTCGTGGCAGAGAATTGTCGCGTCGTAGCCGATGATGGCGTCGTCCTCGATGGTGATTAGCTCCGGCCAGAACACGTCGGGCGTCGATTCAAGCCCGAAGGCGACGCCCTCGCCGATTGTCACGCCGAGGCGGCGCAACAGGATCCGCTTCAGTCTCAGACTCGGCGATATCCGACAGAGGAGGATAACGGCGTAGTTGATCGCAATCCGGAGCGGATTTCGGATCTCGTACCACCGTCCCAGCGAGTTCCCGACGCGGGGTCGAGGGTGACGGTCGACCCGCTCACGACGGTCCTCGGGGTCGCTGCCTTCCCGAGAATTTTCCTTCCCGGCGTCCCGATCCGCTGCTGTCACGGGTGGATTTCGGCGCGTGGAAACTTCAACCTCGCGGCTGTCTCGCCGGTCAGTCGCTTCGCTGTGCGAGGACGATCAGCGCCTCGCTGTCCTCGACAGCGTACGGCGACACTTCCCGTTGTCCGTCGAAGCGGATCACGTCTCCCGCGGCGAGGTCGTACGTCTCCTCGTCGAGGTCCAGCTCGACCCGCCCCGACCGGAGATACAGCACGATCTCCCGCTCGGGGTGAGTGTGCGGGTCGACGCGTTCGTCGGCGTCGAGCGCCAACCGAATCACCGTCGGTTCGCCGGCCTCGAACGGCCGGGCGTGTGGTGCTGCGTCTAGCTCGTCGAGCGACGCCCGTTCTGACATGCGTGGTCGTTCGAGGCCGGCAGTGAAATGATCTGTCCCGAACATCCCCCGTCCGAACATGATCGCGACAACCCACAGGAGTCAGAGAGACCCACCCTCCAGTATGAGCCAGATAGACAGCGCCGATTCGGATCGCACGATTGATGTCCGCGAAATCGAGGGCGCGCCGTTCGACGATATCATGGCCGAACTCGACGCGCTCGACCCCGGTGAGACGCTGCTTTTACAGAGCAGTTTCGAGCCCGAGCCGCTGTACGACGTTCTCTCACAGCGCGGCTTTGCCCACGAGACCGAGCAGATCGAACCGACGCTGTATCACGTCGAGATCCGCCACGACTGATCCTATCTCGTCGATTCCGGCCCCGTCAGAAACCAGTTGACGAGCCGTTGTTGTCCCCGGCGCAGGATCGTACTCGCTGTCGATTTGTCGATCCCGATCTGTTCGGCCAGTTCGGCCAGCGTACACTCTCGCGGCACTGCGAAATACCCCTCTCTGACCGCGGCTTCGAGCACCTCCCGCTGGCGGTCGGTCACCAACGAGTCCGGATCGGTTCGGGTGACGAGCGACTGGAGTTCGTACGATAGCGGCGACTCCGAAAGGACCGCGTCCAGTTTGTCGAGTTCCTCGCGGGTACCGGTCAGATCGAAGGTGTACCAGCCCCGGTCGACATCGACCGGAAACTCGATCGTCAACGCGGAGGCTTCAGCGAAGTCGTAGAGGGCAGTCTGTGTCGTCTCGTACTTGCCGAGTGCCCGACGCGAATCGGTTTCGAGCAGTTCGTACGTCTCGATTGCGCGGTGGTCGGCCATTGCCGCAGCGGCCTGCTCCGGAGACTCCCCGACGACCTCGCCGAGTTCGACCGCCCGGTCGTCCGTCCGGTAGCCCGACAACAGCCGAAACTCCGTGCGGGGGAACTCCCGCGAGAGCTCCGATACCCAGAGATGTTCGGGCAGTTGGATCCGAAACCGTGCGCTGATCACCGCCGCTCCCCCTGACTCGTCGGACGCAGTTGGGCGGTCGTCCGCCGAGTGCCGATGGCCAACATGTTGACAGCCAGTCCTGCCACTGTCATCAACGTACCGGCTACCGGGGAGCGAACCGCCAGTCGTCAGCGGGTCCTCGGCCGTGGACCAACATGTTGGGGAAAATCCCACGCCGCTTCCTCCGAAGTCACTCGTATGGCAACTCACAGTCACCAGCGGCCGTCCCCCGGCGGTCTGTTGGCGGAGCTTCGGCGACGGAATCGACTCCTGTTCACCGTTGCGCTGCTCAACGCCGCTCTCGCGATCGCCTTTACCGTCCTGATGCAACTGGACGGCCGAATGCTTCTGGGCCGGAACGTCTGGACCAAGCCGTGGAAATTCGCCGTCTCGATCAGTCTCTTCGCGGCGACGATGGCGTGGCTGTTGCCCGTCCTCTCGCTCGAAGAGGCGCGCGAGCGCCGGGTCGGAGCAGCTATCGCG
>JBLGCM010000221.1:0-4048 GCA_047617345.1 Natronomonas sp.
TTCAGCGCCGTATCGCGCATGTCTTGGTGGCCCTCGTCGGGAATGACCTGGCTGGGGGTGACGACCATCGACTCGCCGGTGTGAATCCCCATCGGGTCCAGGTTCTCCATGTTGCAGATGATGATACAGGAGTCGTCGGCGTCGCGCATGACCTCGTATTCGAGTTCGATCCAGCCGTCGATTGACTCGGTAATCATCACGCGGTTGTCCCGGGAGAGATTGAGTCCCTTGCGGACCTGGTCTTTCAGCGTCTCCATGTCGCCGATGACCCCGGACCCCGCACCGCCGAGGGTGTAGGTCGTCCGCATGATGACTGGGAGCCCGCCGACCTGTTCGACCGCATCCTCGACTTCGTCGATGGCGTCGATAGTGATCGACTCGGGAACTGGCTCGCCGATGGATTCCATCCGCTGGCGGAACTGATCGCGGTCCTCGGTCGCGTAAATCGTATCCAGCGGCGTCCCCATCACGTCGACGTCGTACTCCTCCAGGACGCCTTCCTCGGCGAGTTCGGCGGTGACGTTCAGCCCGGTCTGGCCACCCAGTCCTGCGATCACCCCGTCGGGATTTTCCTTCCGGATGATCTCGGCGATGGCTTCGGTGTTGATCGGTTCGATGTACACCTCGTCGGCCATATCCGGATCGGTCATGATCGTTGCCGGGTTCGAGTTTACTAAGACGACGCGCGCGCCCTCCTCTTGCAGGGCACGACAGGCCTGTGCGCCCGAGTAATCGAACTCGGCCGCCTGTCCGATCTGGATCGGTCCGCTGCCGATGAGCAAAATAGTTCGATCTTCGGCTGTCATTACCCGAAGGCAGTTCGCACATCGTAATAAGCCCGGCGATGCGGTACGAAAGTCGCAGACGAATTTCGAATATCGTATTGTGACGTCGTCACACGCCAGTCGTTCGCAGGATTTCGCTCACGGTCCGTCCAGCTCCGCTGTCGGCGGGCGTAGCGTTCTTATTCCCACTGGCTCGATAGCGAGTATGGACACACCCACCGAGGGAGACACGTACACGTTCGAGCGCACGTTCACGCGTGAGGACGTCGAGCAGTTCACAGCGGTATCACAGGACACTCAGTCTCGTCACACCGAACCCGACGAAGACGGTCGCCTCATGGTCCACGGTCTCCTCACGGCGACGCTACCCACGAAAATCGGCGGCGACCTCGACGTGTTGGCCGCGTCGATGGCCTTCGAGTTCGAGCGGCCGGTCTACACCGGCGACACTATCACCTGCGTCTGTACGGTCGAGTCTGTCGAGGAACGGTCGGACCGCTACGACCTCACCATCGACACTATCTGCCGAAACGACGCCGATACCGCCGTTCTCACCGCGACTATCGAGGGCCACATCTGGAAGGGGTGACGTTTCGATTCGACTGCGTACACGATCAACTACAACGTATACGTCTTTCGTGTCGGCTATTCGCCGACGAGGTCAGCCAGTCCGAGCGGCCCGAGAGCGACGTTGTCGGCGATCAGATCGCCGGCTCGGTCGTACGGTGAGCGCTCACCGCTTTCGCGGCCGTCTCCGAGTCGTGTCCGCCCGGCGGCCGCGAAGACGCTGTCGGCGAATGCTGATCGGGCATTTTCGTTCTCGAAGAGGCCGTGGACGTACGTACCCAGCACCCGCTCTGTCGCGGCGCTCTCCCCGCCGAGCGGACGTTCGACCGGTTCCGTCGGCGCCGACCGACCCATGTGGATTTCGTAGCCCGACACCGATCCGGAACCGCCCGAGAGCGGGCCGGCACCGGAGAGCGTTCGCGTCGTCTGTTCGAGTCGCTTGTCGGCCGAAAACCGCGTTTCGACCGGCAACAGCCCGACCCCTTCGACCGGTCCGGATACTTCCGTACTCTCGATACCGGCGTTGGTGATCCGCTCGCCGAGGATCTGGAAACCGCCACAGAGGCCGACGATTGGTCCCTCGAACTCCCGAAGTTGCCTGCCGAAGCCTGACTCCCGAAGCGCACGCAGGTCGTCGACGGTGTTTTTCGAGCCGGGAATGACGACCGCGTCGATCCCCGCCAGTGAGTCGCCGAGTGGTAGATAGACGACGCGAACGCCCGGCTCGCGGGCGAGCGGGTCGAGGTCCGTGAAATTCGAAATCCGCGGCAGGCGCGGAACCCCAACCGTGACTGCGTTCTCCGCTGGCGGGGCGTCCCCGCCGAGCACACTCCGTTCGTCGGTGTCGGGAATCGAGAGGCTATCCTCTGCGGGCAGACCCGGATCGTCGTGGGGGATGACGCCGAGAATCGGCACGCCGGTTCGCGCTTCGATCTCTTCGATTCCGGGATCGAGCAGGCTCCGGTCGCCGCGGAACTTCGTGATGACCGCGCCGGCGACCTGCCCGCGGAGGCGGTCGGGCAGCAGTTCGAGCGTGCCGTAGAGGCTGGCGAAGGCGCCGCCGCGTTCGATATCGACGACGACGACGATTTCGGCGTCGGCGAACTCGGCGGTCTCGACGTTGGCGAGGTCGCGGTCGTGGAGGTTGATCTCGGCGATGCTGCCGGCTCCTTCGCCGACGACGACCTCGTGGTCCGCCGCGAGTCGCCGATACGACTCGACGGCTGCCTCGCGGGCCCGTTCCCAGTGCTCGTCGTAGTAGCCGTCGACGCCGACGTGTTCGGTCGCTTCGCCCTGAACCACGAGTTGGCTCTCCCCGTCACCGCGCGGCTTCAGAAGGACTGGATTCAGATCGGTCGTCGGCGCGATCTCCGCCGCCGTGGCCTGCACGTACTGCGAGACGCCGATCTCGCCCCACTCCCCAGTCGGAGAGACGACGACGCGGGCGTTGTTGCTCATGTTCTGGGCCTTGTACGGTGCGACCGAGACGCCATTGCGCGAGAGCACTCGGCACAGTCCGGCGGCGACGGTACTCTTCCCGACGTGGCTCGCGGTTCCCGCGATCAGTACAGTCTTCGTCATTTTCCCCTCGCTCAGAATTCAGTTCCCTTTCGGGCGCCGTGGCCCGCGTCGAAGGGGTGGGTCTCCTTTTTGACGTTCGTGACCAGATCGGCCGCTTCGACGACGTACCCGGGTCGGTCGTGTCCGCCGGTCAAGACCAGTTCCAGTCCGTCGGGTTTCGACTCGACGAGGTCGACCACCGCTTCGGGCTCGACGAGCCCGCGGTTCGCGGCGTAGAGGATCTCGTCCAGCACGAGCATGTGCACGCCCTCCTCGGCCGAGCCGTCGAGGGCGAACGGCGACCCGAGGTCGGCCGCTCGACAGCCGGCCAGCAACTCTCGGCTTCGTTCGAGCGCGCCGCGGGCCTGGGCAGCGTGGTCGTCGTCGTCGGAGCCGTCTCGGCGGCCGTGCCAACCGTAGTGGCCGGCGTTCTCGTAGGTAAAGCCCGCCATCGCGGTGATGGCGTTGTACTCCCCGCGGATCGACTCGACGCTGCCCGCGCCGCCTTTCATGAACTGGAGCATGTGGACCCGGTAGCCGTGGCCGGCCGCACGGAACCCCATCCCCATCGCCGCCGTCGTCTTCCCCTTGCCGTCGCCCCACCAAACCTGCGTGAGTCCGAACTCCTCCGGTGTGGCGGGTTCGATTGCTTCCGGTGTTGGGACGTTCTCACCGCCCTGTTCTGGCTCGGTGTTGCGTTTGTCTGTCATGGGCTCTCTCGTGGATCGAATACGTCTGCCCGCCGGTCGGTTACGACGCCGTATCGCGCCGCGTCGACGGACTCGGGGGGCTCGCTGTCGACGTACCGCGCGTCGAAACTCGCCCGAATCGCCTCCCGCACGCAGGCCCGCGCCGCGGCCCCGACCTCGGTCGCACTTCCGGTGAACTCGGCTCTCTCTCCGTCCGTTGCGCTCCCGACGACGATGGCGTCTGTCGTGGTTCCAGTCACGCCGGCGATATCCAGAAGCGTTGCCGTCTTCGCCTCCGCGACGACGCTGACCAAGTTCGCGTGTGCGCCGTCGGGCAGCGCTCGCGCGGTCCCGACGAGGAGGTTCACTGTCCCAACTGGTTTCGACCCTTCCGCCTGTTTATTTCCCTCGTGAGCTTCTTTTGAACTACTCGGACGTGTACTCGGA
>JBLGCM010000222.1:0-4018 GCA_047617345.1 Natronomonas sp.
GCACTCGAAAACGACGAGGTCATCCTGGACGCGCTCGGCGAGCACGTCTCCGAGAAGTTCGTCGAGGCCAAAACCCAGGAGTTCGAGGAGTATCTCGTCGAAGTTTCCGAGTGGGAGATCGATCGCTACCTCGAAAAGTTCTGAGAGAGACTACTCGGAGCACCGATCTGTTGCTTTTTCGTCCAGTCTCGTGCCGTGAGCACCGGCAATCGCATCTCACCGGATTTATACTGGCCCGCGGTAGAGTGCAGATGTCGACCAATGACAGGTGAGTTCTCTGCGGAAGAAAAAGCTGTCCTCGATGCAATCGAGGAACAGGGTGTAGATTTCCTCCGTCTCCAGTTTACGGACATTCTGGGGACGCCGAAAAACGTCTCTATCCCGGCCGACCAGGCCGAGAAAGCGTTCGAGGAGGGGATCTACTTCGACGGCTCGTCGATCAACGGCTTCGTCCGCATTCAGGAATCGGACATGCGGCTGGAACCCGATCCGAGCACCTTCGCCGTGCTCCCGTGGCGCAACAGCGAGAAAGTGACGAGCGCGCGGTTGATCTGTGATGTACACAACACGTCCACCGACGAGGCGTTCGACGGTGATCCGCGGTTGGTCCTGCAAGACGCCATCGACCGCGCCGAAGAGATGGGGTATACGGTCAACGTCGCACCCGAACCCGAGTTTTTCCTCTTCGAGGCGGATGAAGACGGGAACGCGACGACGACCACCCACGACTCCGGCGGCTACTTCGACCTCGCCCCGAAGGATCTGGCCAGCGACGTGCGCGGGGACATCATCTACGGTCTCGAAGAGATGGGTTTCGAGGTCGAAGCCAGCCACCACGAGGTCGCCGAGGGCCAACACGAGATCAACTTCACCTACGACGACGCGCTCTCGACGGCGGACAACGTCGTCACCTTCCGCTCGGTCGTCCGAGCGATTGCGGCCGAACACGATTTGCACGCGACCTTCATGCCGAAACCGATTCCGCGGATCAACGGCTCCGGCATGCACACCCACATGTCGCTGTTTACCGAGGGCGGCGAGAACGCCTTCCACGACGGCGACGACGAGTTCGATCTCAGTGGGACGGCCAAACAGTTCCTCGCCGGTATCCTCGACCACGCGCCCGCCCTCGCTGCCGTCACCAACCCGACAGTGAACAGCTACAAGCGACTCGTCCCGGGCTACGAAGCACCGGTCTACGTCGCCTGGTCCGACGTGAACCGCTCGGCGCTCATCCGCAAGCCGGCCGCCCGCGTCCCGGCCGCCTCCCGGATCGAAGCGCGGTTCCCCGACCCCTCGTGTAACCCGTATCTCGCCTTCGCCGCGCTGATTCACGCCGGCCTGGACGGGATCGAGCGAGAGCTCGATTGCCCAGATCCGGTCCGAGAGAACATCTACGAGTTCGACGAGGACAGACGCGAGGAGTACGGGATCGACACGCTCCCGTCGAACCTCGGCGAAGCCGTCGACGAACTCGAAGCGGACGACGTCGTGATGAGCGCGCTGGGTGACCACGTCGCCGAGAAGTTCGTCGAGGCCAAAACCCAGGAGTTCGAGGAGTATCTCGTCGAAGTTTCCGAGTGGGAGATCGATCGCTACCTCGAAAAATTCTAACCGTCGCGGCCAGTCGCCGGTATTTTTTCGCAGTTGGCCGGAAGGGATTTTAGGGAGCCACTGATACGACAGGTATGCGCGCAAGCATCGAGGTGGAAACCCTGCTAAAGATTATTCTTCTGTTGGTCCTCGTCTGGATCGCGCTGGAAATCGTCGGAGAGGTAATCGGAATACTGGGTTTCCTGCTGGGACCGCTATCGAACGTTTTCGGGCTCGTGATCATCATCGTCATCATTCTCTGGTGGTTCGACTACATCTAATCGACGGGCTTTTCTCCGTAATCACCGTGAGATAGGGCGTGTACAGCCTGAACGTGCCCGTTCCGGGCCGCGTCGCGGCCGCTGCGCACGAAGTCGCACGCGAGCTGCCACGAGCCCGCATCCGCAACCGCGGCGAGCACACCCTCGGTGTCAAACGACTCGCCAGCGACCGGGACGCGCCGTACAGCAGGATCGAGGCGCGGGCACGGGAGAGCCTGCGCGGCCAGCCAGCCTTCGAGGTCCGGATCGACGAGATCGACCTCTTTTACGATCCGCCGGTCGGCACCGCACCGGTCGTCTACTTCGCCGTCGAGTCACCGGAACTCCTGGCGCTACACGAACGCCTCACGTCGGAGTTCGATCCCGTCGACGACCGGATCGAAGGCGGTAGCTACACGCCCCACGTCACCATCGCTCGCGGCGGGTCGGTGGAGACGGCCGAACGCGTCACCGGCGAAATCGAACCCATCGAGTGGACCGTTTCGGAGTTGGTTTTCTGGGATGCGACGCACAACCAGCGGATCAGCACCGTCTCCCTTCCCGCTTAGCTGTTTTCGGCTGCCCGCTGTGCCTCTTCGAGCGTGAACTCGCCCTCGTAGAGCGCGCTCCCGACGACGACGGCGCTGGCCCCGGCCTCGCGGAGCGCCCGAATATCGTCGAGAGAGGCGACGCCGCCGCTGGCGATTACCGGAATATCGACCGCCTCGGCGAGTCGGGCGACGGGTTCGGTTCGGACGCCGGCGAGCCGGCCCTCGACGTCGACGTTGGTGAAAAGAATCGCGCCCGCGCCGAGGCCCTCGTACCGTGCTGCGGCCTCGACCGGATCGAGGCCGGTTCCTTCCTGCCACCCGGAAACCACGACTTCGCCGCCCTTGGCGTCGAGGCTGACAGTGACGGTGCCGGGGTGGGTCTCGCTGATCTCCGCGACGATTTCGGGCGTCTCGACCGCAGCGGTACCGAGAATGACGCGGTCGATTCCCTGATCGAGGAGTCCGCGAGCGTCCTCGGCGGTTCGGATCCCCCCGCCGAGTTGCAGATCCACATCGCAGGCCTCGACAATGGCCTCGATGGCGTCTGCGTTCTTGCGCTCGCCCTCGAAGGCACCATCCAGATCGACCAGATGCAGCGTCTCAGCTCCGGCTTCGACCCACTCCGTCGCGGCCTCGACCGGATCGCCGTATTCGGTTTCTGTCCCGCGCTCGCCCCCGACGAGTTGGACGACCTGTCCGTCCTGCATGTCGACTGCCGGAATCACCTCGAACTCCTCCATACCGAGACTGTGCCAGCGAGCGTCGAAAGCGTATCGAAACGCTACTCGCGGGCGTACAGCGGTGCGCCGACGAGCAGCGCGGCCTGCTCGCGGTCGGGCACGACGGAGAGATACGGGCGCTCGACGGGGCCGAAGACGCTGACGACCGTCCCGACCCCGTCGAGATTTTCGTCGACGACATCAGTCCCGAGATCCGGATAACTCTCGTCGGGGCTGCGGACGATCAGTTTCCCCTGCGCCATGCGGACGGCTTCGCCGATGCGTTTCATGCCCGGATTGCGTCGAGGTAGGCCGCCGTGGCCTGGAGCAGATCGCTCTTGCTCGCGTCCTCGGCCCCTTTGACCAGCACGCGGCCGCGGGGTTCGTACTCGCGGGGATACGTTTTCGAGCGTTCGATCACCGCGTCGTAGCCGACCTGCTGGACCGCCTGTGCGATTTCGTCGACAGTGGGTTCGGAGACGGCGAGTTCGTTCGAGACGCGCCGTCCCGCCTCCCGCGTGAGATCCGCGTCGAGATAGGCGGGCCAGATGACGTTTTCGACCATACAGACGACTGCGGGGTCGCGATACAAACCTCTGATGGATAGGGAGGGAGCCCTCCGGGTTGCGAGCGGCGCAGCCGCGAGCAGGGAGAGCCGAGAGGCGTGAGAAACCCCGTCGACAGGTCCAAGTCCCGAGCGGGTGAATCAGGCGCCATGAGCGACGATTCGATGGATCCCGCGGAAGGACCCCCGGAGCGGACGCCGACGGTCGCCTGTTCGCGCTGCGGTCGGAAGTGGGGTCTCGAATACGAGCTGGACGAACTGCACGCCGGCAACAGCGCGGTCCAGCAGTTCGCGATGGACCACTACCGGCACACGGGCCACTATCCGGAC
>JBLGCM010000223.1:0-4011 GCA_047617345.1 Natronomonas sp.
ACGGGAGCACGGCGAAGGTGCTCGCGTCCGGTTCCAGCCGCATGTCCGATTCCTGAATGCGGACGAAGCCGTTGATCGACGAGCCGTCGAAGTAGATCCCCTCCTCGAACGCTTTCTCGGCTTGGTCGGCCGGGATAGAGACGTTTTTGGGTGTCCCCAAGATATCCGTAAACTGGAGACGAAGGAAATCTACATCTTGGTCCTCGATTTCGTCGAGGACATTCTCTGCTTCGGGAGATAGGTTTTCGCTTGTCATCTTTCGACATCTCTAACGCGGAGCCGCATGCACTAAAACCCTCATAGATTGCGCAATCCTTGCCTTCTTAGATGGAAACTGCATATTCGTAAAATTATAGTGGGTCGCTATCGTTGTTGGAATTGATGACGTATGAAAATCTGGACCGAAAGTTAGTGAATGCACTTTTGGGTGACGGACGGGCGAGTTTGCGGAGTCTCGCCGAGGACCTCGACGTTTCGGTGACGACTGTCTCGAATCACCTCTCCGACCTCGAAGAGGACGGGATCATTCGTGGCTACACGCCGAAAATCGATTACAACGCGCTCGGATACGACGTAACGGCGATTCTCCAGCTCAAAGTCGAGGGGAGTTCACTCGTCGACGTAACGGAGACACTTGCCGCCCACCATCAGATGGTCAGCGTCTACGAGACGACCGGCGATCACGATATCATCGCCATTGGAAAGTTCCACGATACGGACGACATGAACGACACGATCAAGGAACTGCTGACCGACCCCGAGATCAAGGAGTCGAACACGAGTGTCGTGCTCAACCCGGCCAAAGAGCACGAGCAGTTCAAGCTGGAAGTCGAGTGAACGTTTTCAGGGTGGCTCCCGAACCACCAGTATGGCGTCCGACCGGGAGGACCACTCTCCCGAGACCGGCGGCGGCGACCCCTCGACCAGCGACGCGCCCAGCGATCCCGGCGATGAACTCCCGCCCCCACGCGAGCGGGCGCATCCGCTGGTCAGTTCGCTCCGTGCCGGCCTCGCCAGCGCGGACGGGGAGATGGCCGAACAGTGCGCGATCGCGCTCTGTCTCGTCGCCCGCAGTCAGCCGAGCAAAGTCTCCCGAATCATCGGCCAACTCGTCGAACAGGCGGTTGCAGACCCTGATTCTGAGCCGGTCGTCCGCACGCTCGCGACGCTTCGCGGCGATCACGGCCGGGAGATTCGCGGCGCGCTGATGACCGAGACGGGCTACAGCGACGCCCGCCGCATCTACGGCCTGATCGAACACGTCGATCCCTGGGAACTGTCCACCGCCGATACCGATCTCCCGGAAGAAGACGACGCAGAATTTTCCTTCGTGAGTGCCGTGATGCGACTGGTCGAACTGGAAGACCAGCACCGCGACCCGCTGGACAGCGACGCATGGACGCGGTTCATCCAGGAAATGCCCGGCGAGGAGGGCGAACCCGCCTCCCAGGAAGAGATCGAACTCGCGGCGGACCGACAGGAGTCGCGGCCGCGGACGGTCAGGCGGCGACACCGTCGGATCGAGCGGATCGCCGAGTCCCGGCTCTTTCGGGTGATCGAGGCTGACAGCCGCTTCGACGAACTCGAAGTGCTCTCGCCGTTCAGGAGTCACCGCTTCGGCAAAACGATCCGGACGCGGGGGCGGATCGGTGCCGAGGAGGATGCGCTGACGCTATTGGTGTTTCATCAGATCGACGAGCCCGATTTCAGAGACCTGCTCACTGATCGGCTCCGCGCCTGGAACCGACTCGACGGGGATGGCCTCGTCACCGTTGCTGACTGGGGCAACTCGCCGCGGCCCTGGGTGGCGACGGACGTGGTCGGGAGTTCGCTCGTCGCCCGTGACCGGCTGCCCCGGCGGGAGGGGCTCGACCACGCAAACGCGTTGACTCGGGCGCTGGTCTCAGTCCACCAGCGCGGTATCGTCCACGGCGGGATCGATCCCCGGACGATCAGCTATCCGCCGAGCACGCTCGACGACGCCGTCACTCCGATGCTCGACATGGTCGGACTCGTATCGGTCTACCGCCGGTGGGCGGATCTCGGGCGGATTCTCGACATCCGGTACGCTGCCCCCGAGCAGTTCGACGACCACGGGAGCATCGACGGCGCGACGGATGTGTACCAACTCGGGATGGTGCTGTACCGCGTGTTGACCGGCCGGCCACCGTACGACGGTGACGCCGAGGCGGTGCGCGAACAGGTCCAGACCGCCGATCTGAGGCCGCCGACGGCCGTGAACCCGAATCTCCCGGACGAAATCGACGAGATACTCGCCAAGGCGGCGGCCACACAGAAACTACTGCGCTACGACAACGCGACGCGGTTTCATCAGGAGATCCGACGGCTCTGTGACGCGGAGTTATAGGCGGGCGTCCGGAGTCCGAGACGTAATCACGAAAATGGTTTGACCGTTAATTACGCGCGGTAGCGGTGTCTGTGCTGAACGAGGCGGCCGCGGCGGGCGCCGTGAGTGGCAGGGCGTGTCGATCGCCCGTGGTCTTCGCTGACGGGCTCAGCGGACGATGAAGTTCGGTTTATTTGTCTCGCGGCTCCGCCACTCGACTTATCGAGGCGACGCTGTCGCCTCGCTTACATCGCGCCGCCCATACCGCCCATACCGCCCATGCCGCCCATGCCGCCGCCCATGCCGCCTGGGCCGCCGGGACCGGGTGCGCCGTCTTCGTCGTCGTCGTCGCCCTGGCCGCCCTTGAGGTCACCAGCGGCGATCACGTCGTCGATGCGAAGGAGCATCACAGCGGCCTCGGTGGCGCTCTCGATGGCCTGGGTTTTGACGCGGAGCGGCTCGACGGCCTGGTCCTCGACATCGGCGACCTCGCCGAGCTCGGCGTCGAGTCCGACCGTGCTGTTGCCGCTGTCGTGTTCGCTGCGGAGTTCGACCAGCGAGTCGATCGGGTCCATCCCGGCGTTCTCCGCGAGCGTGCGCGGGATGACTTCGATGGCGTCGGCGAAGGACTCGATAGCGAGCTGTTCGCGGCCGCCGACCGAATCTGCGAAGTCACGCAGACCCAGCGAGAGCGCGGTTTCGGGTGCACCGCCACCGACGAGGACCTTGCCGTCCTCGATGGTCGCGGAGACGACGCCGAGGGCGTCCTCGATGGCCCGCTCGACCTCGTCGACGACGTGCTCGGTGCCGCCGCGGAGGATGAGCGTGACTGCGCGCGCATCATCGACTTCTTCGACGAAGATTTTCTCGTCGCCGGCCAGTTCAGACTCGGTCACGGAGCCGGCCTGTCCGAGGTCGTCTTCCGTGATGTCCTCGATGTTCGAGACCGTCGACGCGCCCGTCGCGCGGGAGAGTGCGGCGATGTCGGACTTCTTGGCGCGGCGGACGGCCAGAATACCCTCTTCGGCGAGGTAGTGCTGGGCCATGTCGTCGATGCCTTTCTTGGCGAAGACGACATCTGCACCGGCGTCGGCGATGGCGTCGACGTACTCTTTGAGCTGCTGTTCTTCCTGGTCGAGGAACTCCTGCAGCTGTTCGGGATCGGAGACGTTGACCTCGGCGTCGAGTTCCGTTTCGGGAACCTCGATTGCCGTGTCCAGCAGGGCGATGTTGGCGTCCTCCTTGATCTGGGGCATGTTGTCGTGAACGCGCGATTTGTTGACGATGACGCCCTCGACGAGTTCGGACTCGTCGATGGAGCCGCCGACGACGGTCTCGACTTTGACGTTGTCCGTGTCGACGCCCTCCTCGTCGCTGACGGCCTGGACGGCGCGGACGATGAGTTCGGCGAGGTGGTCTTTGGCGCTCTCTGCGCCCTTGCCGGTCATCGCCGTTCGGGCGACGCTTTCGAGGGCCTCGGTGTCGTCCTCGTCGACGTCGGTTGCGGCCTCTTCGAGGGTGTCTTTGGCGTGTTCGGCGGCCTGACGGTATCCCTGTGCGAGAATGGTCGCGTGGATGTCCTGGTCGAGAAGCTCCTCGGCCTTCGAGAGCAGTTCGCCGGCGATAACGACCGCTGTCGTCGTTCCGTCACCGACTTCCTCTTC
>JBLGCM010000224.1:0-4001 GCA_047617345.1 Natronomonas sp.
TGATCCGGGCGGAACCGCTCGTGGACCTGGCAGTAGCCCTCCCAGAGGATGATATCGTTGTCGACAACCTTGCTCGTGTCCTTGCTCTCCGGATCCCACGGGTCCCACTCGACGGTTTCGTCTTCCATACCCAGTCGGTGGGCCGTGTTCTCCCCGAGGTGTTTGTCGGGGAGAAACAGGACCTTATCCCCCTTGTCGAAGGCGTACTCGAAGGCTTTGTGGGCGTTCGAGGACGTACAGACCAGCCCGCCCTGCTCGGCGCAGAAGGCCTTCAAGTCGGCGTAGGAGTTCATGTACGTGATCGGGATAATGGTCTCGTCGGTCTCGGCGGTAATCTCCGCCCACGCGTCGTCCACTTGCAGGGCTTCGGCCATGCCGGCCATCGGACAGGACGCTTCCATGCTCGGCAGGATTACCGTCTGGTCTTCGGCAGTGATGATATCGGCCGATTCAGCCATGAACGTCACGCCGCCGAAGATCACGTACTCGGCGTCGGCCTCGGCGGCCTCCTTGCTCAACTGGTAGGAGTCACCGACGAAATCGGCGTGTTCGACGATTTCCCGGCGCTGGTAGTTGTGGCCGAGGATGACCACGTCGTCACCTAACTCGTCGAGTGCGGTCCCGATGCGCTCGCTGCGCTCGTCCTCGTCGAGCTCGCGGTAATGAGGCGGCAACTGCTCCAAGTTGTCGTATTTGAAGAGGCTCAGGTCGGTCTCGAACGCCGCAGTTTCCATCTCTGGCACGCTATGTCACCTTGTATCACAACTATATGAAGTGCATCTTTGAAAAGATTTTGTATTCAACAACCACTCCAAGAGGTCATCAGACTTCAATAATGAATAAAGAAATAGAATAGCAATCAGGGCTGTCAAACTCAACCCGATATTCGTCTGTTTCTCTTTTCCGCTGTCGGATATTGTTAAAAGTTTCCAATTGTTAAGGAACGAGCGGCTTATGTGACTGTAATTCGCAAATTCTCTTCGGTCCAGAGCGGCCGAGCGAGGTCGCTCACAGTGTCGGTGGGCCCGGGAGACAAACGATCCACGTTCGGCGCGGTCGGCGACGGTTATCGATCAGTCCGCGCCCTCTGGAGAGTCCGCAGCCACGAACCGGTCGATCCCCTCGATTTCGGGGACACGCTCGTACGGGCGGTCGACGACGAGGTCGCCCGCGGTCTGACTGCCGACACCCGGAATCGCCCGGAGTTCGTCCATCGAGGCGCCATTGAGGTCCAGCGGGTACGGAACGCCGGTAATCGAGCGATACCCGTGGTCAGTCACCGCAACGTCGATAACCGAGCCGAGCGCTCGCTCGCCCGGAATCGCGACGAGTAGCGGATACGTGCCCAGCTGACGGCCGAACGTCTTGCCGTCCTGGTGGTACTCCAGGTGGACATCCTCCAGCACTGTGCCGGGCGGGGCGACCCGCTGGAGCATCGGATTGTCGATCTCCTCGCGGATCTCCTGTTTGTACTGCTTGAACAGTTTCTTGTGGTCGTGAGCGATCTCCGCGCCGGTCTCGGACATCTCCGTGCCCTCGAAGGCCATCACCTGCCGGATGTTGATCCGCCGGAGCATCAGTCCCTCGTCGTAGACCCGTTGGAGGAACTCGCGGTTGTGCTCGAAGCTCTCCGTGCGCTCGCCCATGAGCCCGTGGACGAGGTTGATCCCCGGGAGCAGTTTCGGGAGGCGCTGAGCCGTATCGTCGCCGAAATTCGGGGCCGTGTCTGGATCGCCACCGGGCCGCCACCCTCCCTCCTCGTTGACGATTTTCACCGCCTCGAAACATTCCTCGGCAGAGACGTTCAAGTTGTTCTTCTCTTGGACGACGGGGTCGGCGGATTCGAGTCCGAAGGCCGCGGTATCACCGGGCGTGTTGTGGTCGGCGATGATTCGGATTCCCTCGCGAGATTTCTCCGGCCATCGGACGATGGTGATCGGGTTCATGTTGTCCAGATGCAGCGTCCGCAAGTCCGGAACCACCTCGCGGATCCCGCCGTACAGGTCCCGGAGTGCCTCCGGGTTCGGGGCTTCGCCGTCGCCGCCGTAGGCGAGGATATCGGCCTGCCGACCGAGGCGGAAATCCCGGACGCCGTACTCGGCGAGTGCTTCGACCTCGCCGACGACCGAACCGGGCGTGCGAAAGCTCGGATCCGCGCCATAGAGCGGTTCGGTACAGAAAGAGCAGCGGTACGGACAGCCCCGGGAGGTCTCCATCTCGCAGATCAGATACTCGGGGTGGTTGGGGTGATCTTCGACGACGAACGCACCCTGCTGAGCCCAGCGGGTGATCTCCTCGTTGTCACGCATCCGGTTCCCGAAGCCTTCCATCCCGCCGTGGACCAGATCGTAGGCGGCGGCCTCGATATCGCCCTTGGCGACGAAGTCGTAGTCCAGGTCGTCGCGTTCCATATCCTGTGCGCCGGCGTTCTCGTCGCCGACGCCGAAGCGGACCGGCCCGCCCATCAGCGTCGTCCCCTCGGCGGTCCAGGCCAGCCGTTTGACCTCCTCGGGTTCGGCGGGCGTCCCGCCGACGTACTTGCCGGGGACGGTCATTCCGCCGACGTAGATCATAAGATCCGCCTCCTCGACGTGTTGCCAGCGCGAGCGCTTTTCGCGGAGGGCGTCGATAGTGAGATACGTGATCGACTCCTGTTCGACCCCAGCGTCGACTAAGGCCCCCGCGGTGTACCGGGGATAGGTGGAGATGTACGGCGGCACGCCGAAATGGGCCGGCTCGTCGACGTAGCCGTCGACGATAGTCACGTCGAGATTTGCCGGGTCTTGCATACCCATCCGTAGCCCTTCGAGGCTGAAAACGATGTCTACTCCGACTCCGAGGCGGACATGCAAATCGTTGTGACTCGGAGTTGGCCCGTTCACCGTCCGCTCGCGCGGGGAGATTTAACACAGGCTGCCCCGTAGCGAGAGTATGACAGACGAATTCGAGTCAGAACAGCGTGCGAGCCGTGACGAAGCCGCGACGATTCTCCGCGATGCGGCAGACGGCGTCGCCGGCGGATCGCTTCGGTTCGACAGCGGGGAGCGGGCGGTAACAATCGAGCTCCCCGAGGAACTCGGCGTCGAAATCGAATACGAAACCGAAGACGGTGCACGGAGCGTCGAGATCGAACTCGAATGGCCCGACGACAGCCCGCAAGATGACCAGTCAGCCACCGAAGACAGTGCCGAGGCAGATCCGACGGCGGCGGTCGAAGGCGGTACCGAGGCGAACCCGCCGACGGAGACAGAGGACTCGCCGGTCGGTCCAGCAGCACCCCCGCTGAGCCTCGCACAGTTCGAGCTATTCCGTGACAGGGCAGCGGAGTGGCGCTGGCGGTTGATCCACCGAAACGGGAACGTCATCGCCACCAGCGGAGAGGGATACACCCGCAAACACAACGCCGTGAAGGGGCTCCGGAGCGTAATGCGCAACTCGCCGGACGCGACGGTGACGGAAAAATCAGAGGGGGACACGTGAGGGGGTTTCCGCGGTTTCGAACGAATCGTGTCGGCGCGGTTGTGTGGAACTCCCGTCAAGACGCAAAACAGATCACTCGCTGGAGTCCAAAATAAATAACACGATGACAGTATCTCGTCGGCAGGTTCTCGGTGCCATACTCTCCGGTTCCACGCTGGCGGTGGCAGGCTGTGCGAGCGGTGACGGCAGCACGGACGGGCCGGACGACAGTTCGGAGCCAGACGAAGATAGCCCACAGGTCGGCGATATCTTTCTCAGCTCCTCGTTCCCGATGGAGATTTACGATCCCGAGACAGAGACTCGCCTCGCCCAGATCCACTGGCACGGCCAACTCTCGAACAGCCACTGGCACCAGCAACCGCTCGGTGTCCCGCTGGATCAGTGGGAGAGCTACGAGATGGGAGTCCTCGATCAGGACGGAGCCGTGGTCTCACTCGGCGAGGGAGAACGGATTCAGCTTGCGATGGCTCGAACCGAAAAGACACCGGCGGACCTGCTCGAACACGAGGTCTCGGGGAGCA
>JBLGCM010000225.1:0-3995 GCA_047617345.1 Natronomonas sp.
CGTCGAGCCGCTCGGACCACAGTTGCAGCGTGTAGGTGACCCCGTCGATCTCCGGGAAGTAGCTGTCTGTGAAGAATCCGACTCTCATCGTGTTCCCTCCGAAGTTGTGTCGACTATCATTGGCAGGTCTCCTCGTAGAGTAACTCGTATTCCGGCGCGACCGCATCGAGGTGGTACGGTTCGCTCCGTTCGCGGGCGGCCTCGCCGAGGCGCTGGCGGTGCTCGTCGTCCTGTAGCTGCGTGATCGCCTCGGCGAACTCGGCGTCGCCGTCGGCTTTGATCGCGTCCTCGCCGTCGGTCAACCACGAGAACGTCTCGATATCCCGGACGACGGGCGGCTTGCCGGCGGCCATCGCTTCCAGCAGGGCGATCCCCTCGTTCTCCTCGTAGGTGGGAAAAAAGAAGATGTCCCCCGCCGCGTAGGCGCCGCGGATGTCGTCGATAAAGCCCGTAAAGGTGCAGTTTGACGGCGAGTCGTCGATCAGCCTCTTGGTCGCTCGACCCTTTAGCTCCCGGTCGATCGGGCCGAACCACGCGAAATCCACGTCGGGGAGCGTCCGGGCGGTCTCGACGAACGCCTCCAGCCCCTTGCGTTTGATGACGTGGCCGACCAGAAAGACGACGGGTGGCGAGAGGTCGTACCGGTCCAGATACTCCTCCCGGAGGTCCTCGAACCCGTCGAGTTTCTCCGTATCGACGCCGTTGGTGATGACTCGCGTCGGGCGGTCGGTGTAGGAACCGATGAGACCCTGGTTGTACTCGGAGGGGCAGACGAGCTCATCCGCGAGGCTGTAGGCCCGCTCGAGATACGGCCGGAGCGGCTTTGCCAGCGCGTTCGTGAACCGGAAGCTCTCGCCGAAGTCCTCGGCGGTGACGTGCGTGTGGGCGACGACCGGAATGTCCGCTCGGCGAGCGTAGTAGACCGACCGCGGTCCCATGACGTTGCAGTGGAGCACGTCGGCGTCGAGGTCGGGATCGGTCGTGTAGGCAATTCCGCGTTTGCGGAGCATCTTGCGCTGGTGGGCGACAGATTCGGCGATACCGCCGGTGACGTGTTCCTCGAACTCGAAGTAGTGACTTACGAACATGTGAGTGGATCAGCCCGACGGATCAGGCGGCGCCGTCGACCTCCAGCCACGGCACCTCCATCAGCGCCGGGATATACGTCTCGATGTGGTGTTCCCAGACGCCCTCCTCGCCGAAGGCCTCGCCGTGGTCGGCGGTGACGACGACATCGCCGTCGAGATCCTCGATCAAGTCGGCAATCTCTTCGAGCGCGATCCGCAGGTTCTGTTCGTGGTACTCGAGCCCAGTCTGGCGGGTCCCGCCGCGGACGAGTTCGACGAGATCCATTTCGAGCCACAGCCCGGCTTTCTGCGCGAGCGAACTGCCTTCGAGGGACTTTTCCAGTTTCGGTCGGACGGTGTTGCCGATTTTCGAGACGACGCCGCCGTCGCCGTCGGACTCGGCCTGTCGGTTGATGCCCTCTTTGATCTGGCCGAGCTTGCCGCCCTGTCCGCGGCTGAGATACGGCGCGTGCGGTTGCATGTAGTGGAAAACGGTACGTTCGGCTTCCTCGACGGCGCTTCGATTGTCCTCGAAGGCGTCCGTCAGGGCCTCCGGTGGAACGGTGCCGAGCTCGTCGTCCCAGCGTTCTTTCCAGATGTCGAACACAGTCGAGATGTGGTCGATAGCGGTCCAGTCGTAATCACAGCTTGCCCCCCATTTCAGCTCCGAGAGGGGGATGCCGAGGCTGTTGATGAACGGATTGCCCGAGAAGTACGCGATGTCATGGCTGTCCGTGAAGGTGCGGTACGCCCATTCGGGGGTGGAGGAGCCGACACTCTCGCGTCGTTCGAGTGAACCATCTAGGTACTCGTCGTAGACCGACTCGAAAACGTCGTAACGGCACGAATCAAGCACGAGACAGTAGTCCCATTCGGATTCGAGAAACTGCTGAGATCGCATTCGTTACTCTACCAAATCACGTCGGTGATGGTATTTCTAACGGTTCACGCCCGTAGACGGGATGTGTACCTAGATTGATCAATTCGCCGGAACCGAATCACTCCAGATAGCCGAGGTCTCGGAGCCGTTCGCGGGTCTGCTCGTCGGCATCGTCGAGCACCTCGTCGGGATCGGTCGGCCCCGCCGACCCGCCCGTTCCGAGCCACGGGGCATCGATCTCCTCGCCGAACCGTTCGAGTACGTCTCCGGCCTCGGCGACGCGGTCGTCCTCGTCGGGATCGCGTGATTCCGCCTCCTCGGGATCGGTATCCAGCCGATACCCCTCGTCGGGGATCCGGTCGGCTCGGATGTACTTGCCGCGCTCGCCGCGGGCGGCCTGCAGGGTCGCGTACCCGCGGTGGTCGTCGGGGAGCGTAATGCCCGCCTCCGACGCTTTCTCCTCCAGGTGGTGGAGCTCGATCAGCGGCTGGGCGTACTCGACGAAGGCGTAGTCGTCCTCGGCCTCGGCGAGTGCGCTCTGTCCGGGATCCGACGGCTCGGCGAACTCGCGGTACGCCGCCGAGAGCAGCGAGCGGGTCCGATCCAGCGGGACGGCCTCGCGGTCGGCCCGCGCGGTGTCGACGCCGGCGGCGTCTAAAAGCGTGTGATAGAGGTCGAGCAACTCCACGAGGTCGTCCCGGCGGCCGCCCTCGATCTCCGGGTGAGAGACGATCAGCGGGACGTTGATCAGCTGCTCGTACAGCGCGAACTCGTGGCCGTAGAGGTCGTGTTCGCCGTGGAGTTCACCGTGGTCAGCACAGACGACGACGGTGGTGTCCTCGAAGCGGTCCGTCTCGCGGAGCCAGTCGAGTAGCCGCCCGAGTTCGGCGTCCATGTGGGCGAGTTCGGCGTCGTACAGGCCGCGGATATCTTCCCACTCCTCGTCGTCGATATCGCGAGCGCCGGAGTTGTACTCCTTGGAGTTTTGACATACTTCGTCGGGGTCGACGCCGGGAGCGAACTGCTGGCGGTACTCCTCGGGCGGGTAGTAGGGGAGGTGAGCGTCCATCAGGTTGATGAAGGCGAACCAGTCGTCGTCGGCCCCCTCGATGAACGACCGCGTCCGGTCGATAACGGAGGGCGTTTTCGAGTCCGCGCCCTCGCCGCTCGCGAGTTTCGAGTGGGCTTTCGCGCCGAGATGGACGAGTCGGTTCGCAATCGAGCGCAGCGTGTCGTTGTCGTTGATCGTCTCCCACGCGCTCGCGAGCGGGCCCGAGAGCACGTCTCCCGGGAGCACCTCGAAAAAGGAATCCTGGTGCTCGAATCCCCGCGTGAGATGTGTGTAGGGCGTGATCCAGGCGTTCGAGGAGTAACAGGCGGTGTCGTAGCCCTCGGTGTCGAGAATTGATGCGAGCGTCGCCACGTCGTCGAGATAGGGGCTCGTCTGATCGGCCCCGTGGTCGGTCGGATAGCGGCCGGTGAACATCGAGGCGTGCACCGGGAGCGTCCACGGCGCCGGCGCGACGGCGTTGTCGAAGACCGTCGCTTGCTCGGCAAACGCTTCGAGTTCCGGGGTCGTCTGCCGGCCGTATCCGTACGGGGTGAGGTGATCCTTCCGAACGGTATCTAGAACCACAAAGAGGACGTTCGACGGGGAGCGCTCGCTCATCCCGTCGTGGTTGTCAGTACCTGTATATAAATACCGCGGACTCGGTTACCGGCGAGAGACCCTGCTCGGAGACCGAACAGTTGAAGATGCTGACACGGAGAATTGGGGTATGAACCGGCGTCGGGCACTCGTGGTCGGGGGGAGCGGGACGGTCGCCATATTTGCCGTCCTGCTCTTTCTCGTCGGCGGGCGTGACGTGTTGGCCGCGCTCCGGACGGCCGAACCGCAACTGGTCGGGTTGGTCGTCGTCGCGGGCCTTTGCTGGCTGGTCTGCTGGGCGTTGATGCTCCGGAGCATCCTCGGGACGCTCGGCACCTCGATCACAGTCTGGCGGTCGTTTCTCGTCTATTCCGCGGCCGTCTTCGCCAACAACGTCACG
>JBLGCM010000226.1:0-3995 GCA_047617345.1 Natronomonas sp.
GAGGCGATCATCGAGGAGACGATGAACACCCTCGAAGAGCAGGGGCTGGACGACGTGAATATCCGCCACCTGATGCTGGTCGCGGATATCATGACCAACGAAGGAACCATCGAGTCCATCGGCCGCCACGGTATCTCGGGGTCGAAAGACTCCGTGCTCGCTCGGGCAGCCTTCGAGGTGACCGTCAGCCACCTGCTCGATGCGGCGATCCACGGCGAGATCGACGAACTCGACGGCGTGACCGAGAACGTCATCGTTGGCAAGCCGATCAAGCTCGGCACCGGCGACGTGAATCTGCGGATGACAAGCGGCGGCGGAGAACAGGCCGACTAAGATGGCGATCACACTCTCGGACGAAGCACGCCAGCTCGCCGGCCTCTTCGAGACGGAGACCGAAGCGACGGTCAAGGACTGTCTCGTCGACGAGGAGTTCGACCGGGTGATCCTCCTGATCAAAACCGGCGAGATGGGCAAGGCCATCGGGGCCGGCGGCGAGCACGTCTCCCAGGTAGAGGAACGTATCGGTAAGCCGATCAAACTCGTCGAGGACGCTCCGACAGCGGAGGATTTCGTCGCCAACACGCTCGCGCCCGCGGCGGTGTACAACGTCACGATCAGCGAGAACGACGACCGACTCGCCTACGTCGAAGTCGCAGAGGAGGACCGCGGCGCGGCCATCGGCTCTGACGGACGGAACATCGACGCCGCCCGGCGTCTCGCGGAGCGACACTACGATATCGACGACATCGAACTGACCTGACCGGTCAAACGATTGTTTGAACTATCGGTCGGTTTTTATCGATCTCCGCCCTCTCTCTGAAACGTGGCTGTTCGAGACCTCAATTACGAAATTCCGACGTGGGCCGCGGCGCTTATCACCGGCTTCGTGCTCTTCAGTTTCGGCTACGGTGTCCTCATTCAGGGGAGTTTCCTCGCACCGATCATGCTGTGGCTCTGGCTCGGCGGTATCGCAGTTTCGCTGTTTGTCGTCTACCTGCTCTATCGGTTCGTGATCGCCGTCGAGAAAATCGCGGACAAGATGTGACCGCTCAGAGGACGTCTTCGTCCCGGAATGTCTCGATCTCTGCCGGTGAGTAGCCGAACTCTCGCAGGATCTCGGCCGTCTGCTCGCCGAGCGTCGGCGGATGCTCGTCGAAGGCCGTTGTCCCGTTCTCGAAGTTCATCGGGCTGCCGGGCATCTCTACCTCGCCGACGGTGGGGTGATCCATCGTCCGGCGCATGTTTCTGGCCTCGATTTGGGGATGCGAGAACACGTCGGCCATGTCGTTGACTGCTCGGGCGGGCACGTCGTGTTCCCGCAGGTGGTCGACAATTTCGACGGTCGTGTACTCCTCGATTGCTCCGGTGAGGATCGCGTCGAGTTCCTCGCGGTTGTCCACCCGCTTCGCGTTCGTTGCGAAGCGGTCGTCGTCGATCAGTTCCTCGCGGCCGAGCGCGCGACAGAACCGCGGCCAGATGTGTTCCGATGCGCAGGCGATGACGACGTAATCGTCCTTCGTGGGAAAGGCCTGGTAGGGGACGACAGTCGGGTGACGACTCCCCATCCGACCCGGCGGGTTACCGGTACCGAAGTAATACGAGGCCATGTAGGTTTGCCAGGCGACGATGCTGTCGAAGAGGCTGATATCGATCTTGTCGCCGCCGCTGTCGGCGAATTCCCGCCGAAAGAGGCGGGCGAGAATCGCCTGTGTGGCGTACATCCCCGCCGCGATGTCGGCGATAGCGATGCCGACCCGAACCGGCTCGCGGCCGCTCTCGCCGGTGATCGACATCATCCCGCCTTCAGCCTGCATGATGAGATCGTAGGCCGGCCGCTCTCTGTACGGGCCCGTTTCGCCGTAGCCCGTGATATGGCAGTAGACGAGGTCGGGGTTGTCATCACGGAGGTCGTCGTAGCTGAGCCCCCACTCGTCCATCTTCCCGACGCGGAAGTTCTCGACGAGCACATCGGCGTCCTCGGCGAGTTGGCGGAAGATTTCACGGCCGTCCTCGCTGGCGAGATTCAGTGACACCGAGCGTTTGTTCCGGTTGATGCTCAGGTAGTACGCCGACTGCTCGGAGTCGCCGTAGGCCGGTGGTTTCCAGCCTCGGGTCTGATCGCCGCCGTCGGGTCGTTCGATCTTGATCACATCCGCGCCTAGATCACCGAGTTGCATCGTACAGAACGGGCCCGAAAGGACGCGGGAGGCATCCAGAACCGTAATTCCCTCGAGGGGGGCTGTCGACTGCTCGCTGTCGGTCATGGATAGCCCATTGGGAGGCTGGTATTAGTCCGTTACCCCTCCACACGCCGTCGTGGCGTCTTCCGATTGCGAGTCCGTTCGACGATACCTTTTCACACGTCTCTCTCCAAGCCCACACATGCGCGTCAGTCGAGCCGCCGTCGATCAGCTCGTCGCGGGCGGCATCGACACGGTGTTCGGAATCCCGGGCAAGCAGACACTGCCGCTGAACGAGGCTATCGAGGCCCGCCACGACGTTCAATTCGTCGTCGCCCGCCACGAGACCGCAGTCTCCCACATGGCGTGGGGTTACGCCGAGACCAGCGGCGGTCCCGCCGCGACACTGGTCGTCCCCGGGCCGGGAGACATGAACGCGATGAACGGGCTGAAAAACGCGCTCAACGACTGCACTCCGCTGATTCATGTCGCCGTCGAAACCGAACCAGGGATCCGCGGCGGCGACGGTATCCACGAGACGCCGCCGGATACCTACGACAACGTCGTCAAGGAGAACAGGCTCGCCGAACGCCCCTCTGCCGTCCGAGTCGAAATCGGGCGGGCCGTCGAGGCGGCGACGACGCCGCCGAAGGGCCCGGTTCGGATCGGGATTCCAAAGAATTTCCTTGCCGAAGATCACCCGATAGCGACACCGTCGACCAGTTCTGGCGAGGGTGACCTGTCTGTCCCACCGCGAGATATCGAGGCGGCTGTGAACCATCTGGAGAGTGCTGACCGGCCCGCGGTACTGGTCGGCGGCGGCGTCCGATCCGCCGGAGCCGGGCCGGAACTGCTCGCCCTCGCCGAGAAACTCGACGCCGTGATAGTTACTACCTACAAAGGAAAAGGAGTCGTTCCGGACGAAAACGACCGCGTTGCGGGGACACTCTCGGGAAGCGCGAGCCCCGAACTGCTTGACTGTCTCGCCGACAGCGACGTGCTGCTTGCGGTCGGGACCGACTTCGATGCCGTCGCGACGGGAAACTGGTCGGTCGAGATGCCTGGCGATATCGTCCAGATCACGCTCTCGCCGGGTGATCTCGGAACCGGATACGATATCGCGGTCGGGATCGTCGCGGATGCACAGCGCACCCTCGACGCGCTGGCCGCCAAACTGGACGGCCACAGCGTCGGCGACGGCGGGGGTCGCAAGCGCGCGACTGTCGTCCGAAACGCCTTCGCTGAGTGGATCGAGCCGCTACTCGATAATCAGCCGCCGCTGAGTTCCGTCCGGGCGCTCCGGGCGGTCCGAGACGCGACCCCCGAGAAGACGGTCGTTTCGGTCGACGCCGGCGGCTTTCGCGTCTGGGGGCTGAACGCCTTTCCGGCGAGCGGGCCGCGCCAGTACGTCAACCCCGGTTCCTGGGCGACGATGGGGACCGCACTGCCGGCGGCACTCGGCGCACAACTGGCCACCCCCGACCGAGATGTCCTCGCGCTCGCCGGCGACGGGGGACTGATGATGTGTCTTCACGAACTGCACACCGCCGCGAGCGAGGAGATCCCGGTTACCGTCGTCGTCTTCAACAACGACGATTATGCGATAATCAGCGAGGAAGCCGAGCGGTCGTTCGGTCTCGGGGGCTACGGCTGGGAAGACGCACCTTTGGATTTCGTCGCGATTGCGGAGGGGATGGGTATCGAGGCGAGTCGAGCGGAGACTCCGGCGGAAATCGAGGCCGAACTCGCCGAGGCACTCGACAGCGACGACCCGGTACTGGTCGAAGTTCCGACCGATCCCGGCGAACCGCAGGC
>JBLGCM010000227.1:0-3982 GCA_047617345.1 Natronomonas sp.
TCTGACGGCGAAGAGCTCGGCTCCGTGACGGCGGCGATTGCCGACACGCAGGACCTCCGGATCACTGGTCTCAGCGAGACTGAATCGCTCCCGGAAGATCGCGGCATGTTATTCGTTTTTAATACTGCAAACACCCGACCCTTCGTCATGCGCGAGATGGACTTCGCCATCGACATCGTCTACGCGGATGTCGACGGGACGATCACTGGAATCTACCACGCGCCCGCACCCGGACCGGACGAGGACGGAGAGAATCAGCGGTACGAAGGCTTCGGCCAGTACGTCCTCGAAGTGAGCTACGATTGGACGACCGACCGCGGGATCGAGACGGGTGACCGACTCGTCTTCGAGCTATGAGACTTGCGCGGCGATGTCGGTCGATGAGATCATCCCGACGTAGCCGCCGCCGTCGACGACCGGCAGGTGTTTGATTTCGAAGTTCGACATCATCACCGCCGCCTCGCCGATCTGCAACTCCGGCGGGATCGTCTCGACGGGTTCGGTCGTCAACGCCGTCGCGTCCAACTCCGAAGTGTCTTCCCCGCTTGCGACAGCATCGAGAATGTCCGTACTGGTGATGATCGAGGGCGTGCTCGTCGTGACGATCAGCGCGTTGATATTGTCGTCGCGCATCTTCGCTGCGGCGTCGCTCACTGTCGCGTCCCGGGAAATCGTCTCGACAGGCGAGGACATGATCTCGCGAACGCGCGTTGGCTCTTCTGAACGCATAGACTGTATTCAGGACTGCTGAAAGTGTTATATCCATTGGTAATCTGAGAAGATCCGGCTCCAGTGGCCACGAACAACGTCTGCGTGATCGTCGGGACAGTCTCGAACGCGCGCGGCGAGGGGGTTACACCCGGGCGAAAATATCGGATAGCGACCGTCGACGCGACGCGGTGGAGTCCGTCGAGAACGGCGCGACTCTGATAGCTGAGCCAGTCCGGAAAGCCCGTCGTTCGGTCGTGATCTCGAGTGTCCCTAAACGAAACCGCCTACCGTCCGCCGCTTATCGTTCGTCGATGGGGGTCACCGAGCGGTCCTCGGAGCCGATGTAGCGGCCGCGCGGGCGGATGAGTCGGTTGTCTTCCTGGTATTCGAGCACGTGTGCGAGCCAGCCGCCGCAGCGGGCCATCGCGAAAATCGGAGTGTACATGTCGATTGGAATCCCGAGCTGGTAGTACACCGCCCCGGAGTAGTAATCGACGTTCGGAGCGATGCCCTGCTCGGGGAGGTTTTTCTCTTCGGTCAGGTAATCCTCGATAGTCGAGGTGTATTCGAGCCACTTGGTCTCGCCGGACTCCTCGGAGAGATCCGCCAGTTTCGCCTGCAGGATCTTCGCACGGGGATCTTTGACATTGTAGACGCGGTGACCCCAACCGGGGATCCGCCGGCCTCTGTCAGTCTGTTCGACGACCCACTCCAGGGGATCCTGCCCGCTCTCGTCGAGTTCGAGTAGCGTCTCGATAACGTCCTGGTTCGCGCCGCCGTGCAGCGGTCCGGACAGCGCGCCGACACCACCGGTGAGACAGCTGTACACGTCGGCAAACGTCGAGCCGATGACCATGGCGGTAAAGGTCGAAGCGTTGAGACCGTGATCGGCGTGCAGCGTCAGCGCCATGTCGAAGGTCTCCTCGGCGACCTTGGTCGGCTCTTCGCCGGTGAGCATGTAGAGGAAGTTCCCGGCGTAGGACAGATCCGGGTCGGGATCGAGCGGTTCCTCGCCGCGGCGGAGTTGGTCGTACGCGCCGAGAATCGTCGGAATCTTCGCGACGATGCGGCGACCCTTCCGGCGCGCCGCATCCAGATCCTCGGGGTCGGCATCGGACTCGGGTTCGCTGGCCGACAGCATCGAGACGCCTGTTCGGAGCGCAGCCATCGGCTGTTCGTCCTGTGCTGCCAGCGTTTCGAGCGTATCGATGACCCCCTGATCGATAGCCATTTCATCGGTTAGTCCGTCGGCAAACTCCACGAGTTCCGCTTCGGTCGGGAGTTCACCGTTCCAGAGCAGGTACAGCACTTCCTCGAAGCTCGCGTTGCGCGCGAGATCTTCGATGTCGTACCCGCGGTAGACAAGTTTTCCGACGTCTCCGTCGATGTAACTCAGCGACGACTCGGCAACGAGCACACCTTCGAGGCCCTTCTTGAGTTGATCAGACATTATATCCTTACTTTTCCATCGTATGGGATAAATCATTATCTTTCGATCCGGTGAGTCCCGGCTCTGTTCTCGGTATCCCGACCTGATCGAATGATCACTCACTTTGTCGGCACGAGCGACGAAAAGACTCGTTCTATGCACTCAGTTTCCGAAATTTGTTCAGTTCAGCCGGTTCTCCGCGTCCCTGTCAGCGGAGTCACCTGTGACCGAGACCGAACCGCTAAAGACCGTGGGACTGTCGATTACCAGTAATGACGAGTTTGGGCACGGCGCGTGCCGACCCGGGTGAGATGGACACCGGCAGACTGCCCGTCGGCGAGGGGCCCGACGGGGGAGAGGTCGCGTTGCCGGTCGCAGTGGTCAACGGGACGCGCGACGGAAAGACGCTCTATCTACAGGCCGCCAGCGACGGCGACGAACTCAACGGCGTCGGCGTCGTCCGCCGAGTGATACCACAGATCGATACGGCGAATCTCTCCGGGACGGTTCTCGTCGTCGGAATTGCCAACTACTTCGCCTTTCAACACAACGAGCACCGCAACCCCATCGACGACACGAAACTCAATCGGACCTATCCCGGCAACGAGAACGGCACCTCCACCGAGCGGATCGCGGCCGCAACGTTCGACGCCGCGACGCGTGCCGATCTCATTCTCGACCTCCATCAGGGTTCGACCTCGCGGATGATCAACGAGGTTCGGGTCCGGTGTGGCCGCCGCCACCGCCATCACAAAGAGTGCCTCGAACTGGCGAAAGTCTTCGGCTGTGGCCACGTCCTCGACCAGAAAGGACCGGAGGGCCAACTCGCCCGCGCGGCCCCCAACGACGGGATTCCGACGGTCGACCCGGAACTCGGCGGCTCTGTCGGATTCGACGAACAGAGCGTCCAGAAAGGCGTTGAGGGCGTGTTCAACGTGCTCAAACACTACGATTTCCTGCCCGGAACGGTCGACACCGACTCGCAGACCCGCGCCAGCGGCTTCGAGCAGTACGGCGCGCCGGCCGGCGGCCTCGTCGATTTCGAGGTCGAGTTGGGCGAGCGCGTGACGCGTGACCAGACGTTGTTCGCGGTGACCGACGTCTTCGGCGAACAGAAAGCGACCGTCTCGGCGGACTCGAACGGGGTGTTCTGGCGAACCCGGCGGCTTCCGCAGGTCGCGACCGGCGAGTACGTCTGTTCTGTCGGGACCGATATCGACACGTACTGAGTCGAATCGGCTTCGAACGGTCCCGTACGTATTTGTGCCGTGGTGACATATGTACAGCCATGTCGGAACAGCCGGGCAATCCCGCTGCTCGCGAACTCGGCTACTGTCCGTGTTGTGGCTATCTCACGCTGACGGAGTCACAGCCCGGTTCCTACGAGGTCTGTCCGGTCTGTCACTGGATGGACGATCCGATCCAGTTCTCTGACGAGGCGTACGTCAGCGATACGAATCACGTGTCACTACAGCGCGCGCGGAAGAATTTCGAGGAATTCGGGGCTGCGAGCAAGGGGGTCGTCGAGGACACGCGCGAACCGGACGGTGAACCGCGAGACCCGAACTGGCCGTACTAGCCGTCGTCTTCGTCGCTCTCTTTGATCTCGTCCAGTTTACTGAGCAGTTCGTCCTGCGAGGCGTCGGACTCGAAGGACACCTCTCCCTCGTGGGTGTGCTCGTGGACTGAGACCCCTTCGTTGTCGTCGAGGTCTTCTGTATCGCGGTCCTCCTGCTCGGATTCATCGTAGCTTCCAAAACCCATACACTCACGCTTGCGGTGGCTCACTGAAAATGTCTCCGGTGTTTGAGATTGTGTGGTTTGGTGTGGAAGTCGGCATAT
>JBLGCM010000228.1:0-3979 GCA_047617345.1 Natronomonas sp.
CCTGGCCCGCCCCGGAAATTTAGCTTTCGATGGGGACGACGGCGCGGTCCCGAGCACAGGACTCGGCACGCTCGAACAGGTCGTCGGGCTCGGCCGCTCGAACCGCTTCGAGCGAGGCATTGGTTTCGGGATGCGATGGCGCGACGCGGTTGCAGCCGGTGTCTATCGTCGAATCCTCGAAGGTCCCGATGGCCCGTGCGTGGTTGGTTATCTCGGACTTGTCGACAGTGAGGTTCGGTCGGTGCACCGGGAGTGTAGTCGCGGCGTCCGTGACGGCGATGTTCGCGCTCGTCTGGCTGGATTTCTGCCCGATAGCCTCGCCGGTGACGATGCCGACGGCGTCGCGGTCGCGCGCGATAGCGTCGGCGACCGCGAGCATGAACCGGCGGAGAACGAGCATTCGAAGCGCCCCGAGGTCTCGAGACAGGTCGGTGACGATGTCACCAGCATCAATTACGGTAAGCGAAAGGTCGTGCCCGGGCGCGTACGAGGCGAGCGTTTCGACAGTCGAAACGGCTCGCGCCCGGTGGTCGGGGCCGCCGTAGTCACCGAGGTCGACGTAAACGGGGATCACGGGCGCGCCGCGTTTCATCAGCTTCCAGGCGGCGACGGGCGAGTCGATGCCGCCGCTGACGAGGGCGACGACGGGCCGCTGGGTCCCGAGCGGGAGGCCGCCGGGTCCCGCACGTTTCTCACAGAAGACGTAGGCTTCGTCGGCGCGACACTCGACGAACAGTTCAAAATCGGGATTGTCGAGGTCGACAGCGGGCTCGTCACCCAATTCCTCGATTGCCTCCCAGACGGCGGTGCCACCGTTGGACTCGATGTCCGTACTCGAAAAGGAGTGTGCCTCTGCTGGTCCCGCCCGGCGGGCGTTGACGGCGAAAGCGCCGCCGTCGTACTGCTCTCGCGCGGTCGCGGCCAGTGCATCTTCGATTGCGGACAGCGTCGGGCCGACGGTCGTGACCGCCGAGGCGGAGGTGACGCCGAACGTGTCGGCCGCGGCCGCGGTCACGCCCTCGGGCTGGTCAGTGTGGACGAACAGCCGGTTCCGGCGCTGTTCGATGTTCCCCGACAGATCTCGGGCGTCGAGCATCGCACGGAGGTTGTCCGCCAGTTGGCCCTCCATCTTCCGGCGGACCTGTTCGCTCTTGACGCCGAGTTCGCCGTGGCGGACGAGCACGCTGTCGGCGTCTGGCGGATGCATGCCCGCGAATTGACTACCGGCGAGTAAAGGGGTGTCGTCTCGCCCTCTCAGAACGTCGAGAGGTTGCCGTCGATGACCTGCCGCGTGATGTCGGTCACGTCGGCCAGTTCATCGTCAATCGTGGCCTGGATATCCGATTCGACGTCGCCGATCGCGACACCGTCCTCGGTGATAACTGTCGCATCAGCGACGTGGGGCTCGTCAATCGGTGACCCGATCTGTGAGAGCAGGCGCATCTGGACCTGTCGGATGCCGTCGACCTCGCTCGCGACGGACTGTGCGATTTCCGTCGAGAGGAGGTTGTATATCTTCCCGATGTGGTTGACGGGGTTCTTCCCCGATGTCGCTTCCATGCTCATCGGACGGTTCGGCGTGATGAGGCCGTTTGCGCGGTTTCCGCGCCCGACGGAGCCGTCATCGCCCTGCTCGGCGCTGGTGCCGGTCGTCGTGAGATAGATCGACTCGGCGTCGTAGTCGTCGGCCGTGTTGACGTGAACCGTTACGTCCCGGTCGGTGTACTCTTCGGCGAGGTCGGTGACGAACGCTTGAACGTCCGAGACGGCGGTTTTGTACGCATCGAGGTCCGGAACGTGTTCGTCAACCATTGCAACAGCGACGGTCACGTCGATGTGGTCGCCCTCGCGCTTGCCCATCACCTTCACGTCCTGGCCGACGACAGGGTTGGACTCGGCGTACTCGCCGGTCAATTTCTGCTCGGTGTTGCGGACGATCTGTTCGGTCTCGGTCAGGGGGGCGTGGCCGACGCCGTAGCTAGTGTCGTTTGCCATCGGTACTGTCGCCTCCTCGCCGAACACGGTCTGGAGATCGCCTGACCCTTCGCCGAATTGGACATCGACGATAACGTCGGAGCCGAGGTCGAGGTGCGGGAACTGCTCGTCGAGGTAGTCGCGGGCGGCCCGGAGAGCGATGCTCTCGGCCGGGATGCGCTCGCCGTCGAACTTCTTCGTCGCTCGTCCGACGACCAGTATATAAATCGGTTCCAGCACTTCGCCGCCGCCGTACGCGGGCGCGGCGGTTCCGGCGACGAGCTGTGTCTCGTCGGTGTTGTAGTGCAGGACCGTACCGAACCGGTCGATGTACGTCTGGGCCAGCGCCCGCGACACCGTCTCCGCGATACCGTCACAGATAGAGTCCGGATGGCCGATGCCCTTGCGTTCTACGACTTCGATATCCTGATCTTCGACGGCGAGCCCGCTCGCCGGTTGGACGTGGATGTTCCGCTCGGTCATTACCCCGACTTCGTCTGGCCGGGTTCTATAACTTACGGGAACAGATAGCGGAGAAATGATTACTCGCTCGCATCGCCGAGCAGCATGCCGAGGTATGAGGTCCGTTGCTGGTCGTGCGGGTCCAGGTCGAGGTCCCGAAGCACCTCGTAGGCACCTTCCCGTACCGGTTCGATATCGCCGTCAGTTTCGCGCTCGACTTCGACGAACTCGCCGACATCGTCGACAGCGTCGAGCGTGACATCGTACTCTCGGACCTCGTAGACCCGGCGGTTCTTCCGGACCGTCGCCGCGGGCTCGAAGCCGAGGTGCTGGACGATAGCGTCGATGTCGTCGCCGTCCTCGACGCCCGTTTCGAACTCCTCGCGGCTCTTCGATTCTGCTTCGAGCAGTGGCCCTTTGTAGGTGACTTTCGCGTTCGTCTCCCCCTTCCTGGTCTCGCGGCGGACCCGGAACGCCTCGTCTGTCTCGGCGAAATCCCGGTGAGGGGCGTCGTAGTACGTGTCCGTCTGTATCACCGTATCGACCTGCTCGGCCCCGAGTTCGTCGAGTCGCTCCGCGACAGCCTCGATATCCGCTGGCACTTTCACCTCGACTTCGTACATACTGTGGGACTGGACCGGCCCGCTGAAAAACGCTCCCGTCGACCGCGCCATTTACTGTGTCCGCTCTCCCGGGTAGTAGTATGGCCGGTCGCTACGAACCGATCGACTCCCCGGACGAGACGACCCTCTTCCCGTATCACGACCTGACGCCGCCGACGGTGGCGGCGGTCGCACGCGCCCGGCAACGCATCCGACAGCATCTCCCAGAGACGCCACTGGTCCGCAGCGAAGCCCTCTCCGATGCCCTCGAGGCGGATGTCCTGCTCAAGAGAGAGGACACGCTCCCGACCGGCGCGTTCAAAGTCCGCGGCGGCGTGAATCTCGTTTCGTCTCTCGACGATGAGTTCCGCGACGGCGGACTGCTCGCCGCGAGCACGGGGAACCACGGCCAATCTATCGCCTGGGCCGGGCGTGAGTTCGACGTGCCCGTCACTATCGGCGTCCCGAAGGAAGCCAACGCCGGAAAGGTCGACGCGCTGGAGCAACTCGGTGCGGAGGTCATCCAGCACGGCGAGGACTACGACGAGGCCCGCGAACACATCGAGGACCTGGCGACCCAGCGTGAGGCGCGCTACGTCCACTCAGGCAACGAACCGAAGCTGCTCGCTGGCGTCGGCACGGCTGGCCTCGAAATCCTCGACGAACGACCAGACGTTGACCGCGTGTTCTGTCCCGTCGGCGGCGGCACCGCCGCGGCCGGGTACTGCATCACGCTTGGGGCGATGACCGACACCGCTGTCGTCGGCGTGCAGGCCGCGGGCGCGCCCGCGGTGTACCGCGCCTGGCAGGAGGAGACGCTGGAGGCCCTCGACAGCGTCGACACTATCGCCGAGGGCGTCGCAACCCGGGTACCGTTCGCACTCCCAACCGAAATACTGCAGGCGGGACTCGCCGATTTCCGGCTCGTGTCGGAAGATGCC
>JBLGCM010000229.1:0-3969 GCA_047617345.1 Natronomonas sp.
GGTGATCTCGGATATGCACACGCTGGTCGATCACGGAGAGCAGATCGATTCGACGACGTGGGTTCGATTGGCCGATATCGCCGACGGCTGCTGGCGGAGCTGCCGACAAGAGGAGACGAGCGGCACGCTCGAACTGGCCGAGACGGGATACGTCCGCGCCGACGAGAGCCGGTTCAAACAGCTGCTCGAAAACCTGTTCTGGAACGCGCTCGAACACGCCGGCTCGGACCCGACGGTCCGCGTCGGTCTGCTCGACGGCGGCTTTTTCGTCGAGGACGACGGCCCAGGTATTCCGGAGTCAAACCGCGAGAAGGTACTCACACCGGGGTTCACCGAGGCAGAAAACGGACATTCCGGGTTCGGACTCGCCATCGTGCAAGAGATCGCCCGCGCTCACGGCTGGGAGGTGACGATCACGGGGAGTGAACTCGATGGGGACGAGGACGGCCCCGGTGCGCGATTCGAGTTCACTAACGTAACCGTCCGCGCGGAACACGCGGCCGACAGCCCGTAATGACGTGCCTTTTTAACGGAAGACAACGTAGACCGGCACAAGATGTTCAAGGCGATAGTGCGAGCGGAACGGCTGCAGTCGACGCTTGACTCGGTAGGCGTGCTGGTGGACGAATGCAAGATCCACCTCGACGAGGGCGGGATCGAGATTCGGGCGGTCGATCCGGCCAACGTCGGGATGGTCGATCTCTCGCTGGACGCCCAGGCCTTCGAGTCCTACGAGGCCGACGGCGGGCTGATCGGCGTCAACCTCGTTCGACTGCAGGATATCGCCGGCATGGCCGACAGCGGCCAGCTGGTCGAACTCGAACTCGACGAGGAAACCCGCAAGCTGCACATCTCCATCGACGGACTCGAGTACACGCTCGCCTTGATCGACCCCGAATCGATCCGCGAAGAGCCCGATCTGCCCGATCTCGATCTCTCTTCGACCATCGTTATCGAGGGCCGCGATATCGACCGAGCGGTGACGGCGGCGGACATGGTCAGCGATCACATCGAACTCGGCGTCGACGAGGCCGACGAAATCTTCTACGTTAAAGCCGAGGGTGACACTGACGACGTGCATCTCGAACTCGACGGCGAGGATCTGATCGATCTGGTGGCCGGTGAGGCTTCCTCGCTGTTCTCGCTGGATTATCTGCAAGACATGAACAAGGCAATCCCGAAAGACACCGAAGTGACGATGGAACTCGGCGAGGAGTTCCCCGTGAAACTGCACTTCGATATCGCCGAAGGCGAGGGTGCGGTGACCTACATGCTCGCTCCGCGGATCCAGAGCAACTAAGCCCGAAGTAACTGCTGCCGTGTCGTCATGCGTCCGTCTGACGTACAGTTTTGTGTACTGGGGAGCAACGGAGTCGTATGACCAGCCTCGACGAGGCATACGGCGGAAACTCCCCGGTGTCGCGGCCGCGTCAGGCGCTCGTCGGCGGAGCAGTCGTCGCCGTCGGTGTGCTCGCCATCCTCGCCGCGATGGCGGCCGTCTGGACCGGCGGCGAGAGCACGACCGCGAAACTGTATGCCGGGATTGCTGCCGGTCTCGGAATTCCGATCATGCTCCTGGGTCTCGTCGTGGTCCTCCCCGCGAGTACGCGAACCCGAGGCGGGGTCCTGTTCGGAACGATTCTCGCCGGCGGCGGCGTCTGGCTGTTCCAGTACGCCTACCCGAGCCAATGGACACGAACCGCCGATCCGCTCGCCTTCGAGACGCTGCTTCTGTACGGTCTCGGCTGCGCAATCGCCGTCTGGTTCGTCTTCGCCGCCATTGCAAACACCCGCCTGCGGAACAACCCACAGGGAACTGTCTCGCTGGAAGTCGTCACGCAGGGCGAGACCAAAACCGTCGAAGTGAGCCACCGCGAGTACCGCGAACTGGTCGGTGATGGCGGCGATCCGACCGATTATATCGACGATCTCGAAGACTGATCGTCAACGAAGCTCGTTCAGCTGATGGGGCGAGAAACCAGGTCCGAAATCAGAACGCGACAGCGGGTCCGTCACGCGGTCGCCTTGGCGATCCGACCGGGAGAAGATGGTCGGAACGCACTTTATCCCGGCCGTCGAACATCGAGACATGATCGACGAGACTGCGGGCGAAATCGCGGATATGCAGACACACAGCTCCTCCGTCGTGGCTGTCAAGGCGGCCCGAGCGCTCCGAGAGATCACCGATCGAGAGTTCCCGACCGTCGACGAGTATCGGCGAACGCTCGAACGCAACAGCAAGGCGCTCCGGCGGGCGAACCCCTCGCACGCCTCGTTGCACAACACACAGCAACGGATCGTCGACCACATCGCCGACCTCGCTGTCGAAACCGTCGAGGACGCACAGTCGGAGACACTGGCGATTATCGACGAGATAATCGAAGAAATCGAGGCCGGAAAGCGGAAAGCCGCCGAGATGGCAGCCGACCAGCTGCGTGACGGCGAGACGATTCTGACTCACGACTACTCGACGACGGTACTGTCGACGCTGACCCGGGCAGTCGAGGACGGTAAGGAGTTCACCGTCTATGTCACCGAGGCGCGGCCCCGGTATATCGGCCGCAAGATGGCGCGCCGACTGGCGGAGTTCGAGGCTATCGAGACGAAACTGATTGTCGACAGCGCCTGCGGGCACGTCCTCTCGGAGGTCGACCGCGTGCTGTTTGGCATGACCTGTATCGTCGACGGGACGCTGTACAACCGCGTCGGGACTTACCCGATTGCGGCGACGGCCGCCGACAGCGACGTGCCGGCCGATGTCGTCGGATCGTCGGCAAAACTGGTCGACAGCGGTTTCGCCTTCCAGAACGAAGAACGCGTCGCCAGCGAGGTGATGCGCGAACCGGCCGAGGGGTTCGAGATCGAAAATCCCGCCTACGACGCAACGCCGACGCGACTCCTCGACAAGATCATCACCGACGAAGGAGTCGACGATCCGGCGAGATAGGGGTTGGCCTCACACCGGAGCGTCGAGCGGGTCCCAGAACGGGAACATCGGATGCGGGATGTGATAGCCGAGCGCCATCAGCCCGTGCGCGAGGAGGATGTAACCGAGAACGAGAAAGAGGACACCCAACACTCGGTGCAGCCGTCGACGATGGACCGCCCCGACGCTGTCGATGATCGTGCCGTAGGCGAACACCGTGGGGACGGTTCCGAGCCCGAGGGCAAACAGCGCGAGCCCACCGCCGACCGGCGATCCGGTCGAGAAGGCGTAGAGATACGCCGGATAGAGAATCGGGCAGGGGAGCAGTCCGTGAATCGTGCCCAGTCCGACGATTCCGGGGCCGTTCGCGAGCCGGTCGACGGCACTCGTCAGATACTGGGTAACTCGCTGGGCCCCTGGAAGCGACATCCCCACGGATACCCGACCGAGGACGTACACCGCGCCGGTCCCGATAACGAAGGCACCGATGAGGACGCCGACGACCCCCCGAACGGCGTTCGCCGTCGCCGTGAGTTCCCCCGCACCGAGGAAGACTGCGCCGCCGAGTAGCCCCATGACTGCCCCGATCACCGTGTAACTCAGCGTTCGGCCCAGATTGAACAGCGCGTGCTGGCGAACCTCGTACAGCGTGAGATGGCTCCGTCGCTGGCCGCCTGCTGTGGAGGGGGCTGTCCCGCCGTCGGTTCGCGTCGCGTCCATCTGTTTCGCGTAAATCGTCACCAGCGGTCCGCACATTCCGATACAGTGGGCACCCGCTAGCAGGCCGATCAACAGAAAGAGAACGACATCCGTCCCAAACGGGGAAACCACTACCACCACCCCCGGTGATCGGTGCTCATGGCCCGGATTAACAGGCGGAGATAAATACCGTCGTCGGTACTCGCCTCGAACCACCAGGCCGCTCTCCGGTCGACGAGTTAGTCTGCCTCCTGCCGTGGAACGCGGCCGTTCACCGGGCATGCGACAGTCACCGTATTCGCGTATATTCCGACAGAGATGAAAGGCAGATACGACAGCAGTCG
>JBLGCM010000230.1:0-3880 GCA_047617345.1 Natronomonas sp.
CGCTTTCGTCAGCGTCGGCGCGGCGACGTGGTTGACCAAACCCGAGAATCTGGAGGGGCGTATCGGGTCGTTCGGTCGACGGCTTCGGAGACCGATTGATCGGTTCGTTCGCGCGGCTGTCGACCGGTTGCGCGAACTCACCAGCGACCGGTTCGAGCTACCGATCTGAGTCGTCGTCGATGTTGCGAAGCGTGGCGATGAAATCTTCGTCGTCTTCGATCTCCCCGAGGGTGTCTGACAGTTCCTCCCGTAGGTCGTCCAGTCGTTCTCGCAGCTGCTCGTACTCGTCGTTGTCCTGCAGTTCGGCCGCGTGCTTGCTTGCCTCCAGGGTCGCCCGCTTCTCGACGAGCGCGTAGTACTCCTGGAGCAGTCCGTCGTAGGTCGCCCGTTCGAGCAAGTCCCGGACGGTCGTTTCGAGTTCGTGGCTCCGGACCGGTTTCGAGAGATACGCATCGAAGCCCATCTCCAGAATGTCGAAATCCGGCTCGACCGCGGTCACCATCGCGACCCGGCAGTCGATACCCTCCTCGCGGATGTATTTGAGGACTTCGTCACCCGAGAGGCCCGGCATCATCCGATCCAGCAGGACGACGTCGACTGAGCCGCCGAGCTTTTCGATTCCTTCGTCACCATCTTTCGCCGTCTCGACGGTGTAGCTGTCCTCCAACCACAGCCGGTAGGTCTCCGCGACATCCGGCTCGTCTTCGACGATCAACACAACTGGGTCCGATGGTGCCATCTGCGCTATCCTTTGCTTTCGATCCACATAGCCTTGTGGGCCCGGGATCTTTCTGTTCTCTCGACGTACCCCAACCTACTTTGCGCGTCTGGTACATGCTACATATGGGCACGGAACGGCCGTGCGCAAATGGGTGAACACGATGGTATTCAAGAAGGTCACACTGATCGGATCGAGTTCAGAATCGTTCGACGACGCCGTCGATAACGCGATTGACCGGGCGCACGACACCCTCGATGAGGTCCACTGGGTAGAAGTCGAGGAGATGGGCGTCGAGCTGGCGAATGTCGACGGGCGGGAGTATCAGGCGGAAGTCAAAGTCGCCTTCGAGCTCGAAGACTAGGTTCGGAAACTCTCGCCGCAGCCGCACTCGCTGACGACGTTGGGGTTCTCGACGTGAAAGCCCTCGCCCTGGAGGCCGCCTTCGTAATCGAGGACCGACCCCTCGATGTAGTTCATACTGGCGGGGTCGACGAACACGCGCAGGCCGTGGTGTTCGTAAACCGTATCGTCCTCTTCGGGTTCGTGATCGAACCGCATGCCGTAGGAGAGGCCGGCACAGCCGCCTTGCTGGACGTATAACCGCAGCCCGGCGATATCCGTATCCAGATCTTCGCCTTCGAGCAGCGAGATCGCCTCCGAAGCGGCTGATTCTGTGACCGAGATATCTGACTGCTGGGGACTGTCGTCGGTCGTGCTCATACCAGGTTGTAGCACGCCCGGCAGTGTTAACCCTGACGCTGCGCGGTATACGGTCCAGTGATCGAACGGCTTTTTCTCGCTCGTTCCCTATCCTCGCCCATGACGGTTCGCGCCGGTGTTGTGGCAGTGCAGGGCGACGTGAGCGAACACGCCGAGGCGATCCGCCGGGCAGCCCGCGCCCACGGCGAGGATAGCGAGGTCGTCGAGATCCGCAACTCCGGCGTCGTCCCGGACTGTGATGTTCTTCTCCTGCCGGGCGGCGAGTCGACGACAATCTCGCGACTGGTCCATCAGGAGGGCATCGCCGAGGAGATTCGGAGCCACGCCGAGGCCGGCAAACCGATTCTCGCCACCTGTGCGGGGCTGATTCTCGTCAGCATCGACGCCAACGACGACCGCGTCGAGACGCTGGATCTGCTCGACGTCTCGGTCGAACGCAACGCGTTCGGCCGACAGCGAGACAGCTTCGAGGCGCCCCTGCACGTGACGGGGCTGGACGAGCCGTTTCCCGCGGTGTTCATCCGCGCCCCGGTCATCGACGAGGTTGGCGAGGGTGTCGAAGTGCTCGCAGAGTGGGACGACAATCCCGTCGCAGTCAGGCAGGGACCGGTCGTCGGACTCTCTTTCCATCCCGAACTGACCGACGACTCCCGAATTCACGACCTTGCCTTCTTCGAGACGGTGCTGGCCGACGCCTGACGGGTGACAGACGGCTCTTCGGTCAACCGTAGCCCAACGCTTCTTTCCGTTGGCCGTAGCCCAACGCTTCTTTCCGTTGGCCGTAGCCCAACGCTTCCGACGCGCTGAAGGCCGTCCCCGACGAGAATTGGGTATGACCGACGCATCCGCCGACGAGATTCTCGACGAACTGTTCGACGTGATCGAGGACCGCAAGGAGGCGCTCCCAGAGGATTCCTACACGGCCTCGCTGTTCACCCACGAGAAAGGCGAAAATGCTGCGCTCGAAAAGCTCGGCGAGGAGACGACGGAGTTTCTGCTCGCGACCAAAGACGAAGACACCGACGAGATGGCCCACGAAGCCGCGGACATCGTCTATCACCTGCTCGTCGTGCTCTCGATGCACGACATGGATCTCGGCGATTTGCGGGAGGAACTCGCCGACCGGCGGTGAACTGCCGAGACGCGTCGAAATCACACTGCTGGCGCGGTGTGCTGTGAGTTTTCGAGTTGCGCTTCTTTCCGTTCGAGACGATCGAGCAGATCCTGATATGCCTGCGAGGCAGTCAACCGCGACCGCTGCTGGGCGTCATCGAGTGCCGATTTCAGCCGCTCGAGTCGGAGATACTCCCCGACAGGTTCCGGTTGCCCGGCCTCTCGGAGCTGTCTGTCGATGGCGTCGATCAGTTCGTCGGTCCCGACCGGCTTGTGGAGGTAGCCGTCCGGGTCGGTCGAGAGGATATCGATATCCGGGACGACCGCAGAACAGAACAACACCTGACAGTCCAGTTCCCGTTCGCGGATCGCGGTGAGCAGTTCCGTGCCGCTGTACTCCGGTAGCCGCCGGTCGAGCAGGACGATATCAGTCTCTTCACCGACCGTGTCGAGTGCCCCGTCGCCGGTCGACGCGGTCGCCACCTCGTATCTGGTTCCCAGCATCGCTGCGTACGATTCCAGCAGCGGCCGCTCGTCGTCGACGATGAGCACGTTCGCTGTCCTGTCGGGCGTCATGGTACGACGCAATAGGGAACAGCTACGCAGTAATGCTGCGCATAACTAGTTAGTATCGAGCTAGCAAACGATACGTAACTAGTTAGGACGTGTTGTGGGCCGTTCTCGGGGTGGTAGCGTCGGCGTATTCGCCGAACAGACGGTCTTTTCAGTGCTCACCCGGTAGAGAGAGGCAATGAGCCACCCATTCGAGAATTTGCCGACGACGCCCAGAAGCGAGGAGCTCATCGACAAGGCCTTCTCGCGGGCGTCCCGCGCCGGTCGGGCGAAATCCGGCAACGACGCCCAACAGTCGATGCTGTTGACGGCGGCGAATATCGTCTCGGACAACCTCCAAAACGTCGTCTCCGACTGGCCAGATTTCGACCGACTCGATCCCTTCTACTACGAACTCGCGGACGCCATCGTCGACGCCGACGCGTTGCGCCAGCATCTCAACGAACTGAGTTGGGCGAGCAACAAGGCCACGGAGATTCGCCACGAGTACGAATCTCGGCTGTCGAACGACCCGGAGACGGCGATAAAGTTCCGCAAGCAGGCCTTTGCCCGCATCGCGGACGTCGTCGAGGAGATCGAAGACGACCTGTTGGCGGTCGCCGACGCACGCGAGAAGCTGCGCGGACTCCCGGACATCCGCCCCGACGAACCGACGGTCGTCGTCGCGGGCTACCCCAACGTCGGCAAATCCTCCTTCGTCAACACGGTCACGCGAGCGAGCAACGAAGCGGCCTCCTATCCGTTCACGACGAC
>JBLGCM010000231.1:0-3872 GCA_047617345.1 Natronomonas sp.
TCCCGCGAGTCCGAAGACGTGGTCGCCGTGGAGATGACTGATGAAGATGTGGCCGATATCGAATCCGGTCTCGAAGCGCATCATCTGCCGCTGGGTCCCCTCCCCGCAGTCGAACAACAGCCGGTCCCCCTCGCGTTCGACGAGCAGTGCGCTCAGATTGCGCTCGGTCGTCGGCACCGCGCCACTCGTCCCGAGGAAGGTCACTCGCATCGTTCAAACGTGGGGAAGCGACGGATAAACGCGTATCGACTCGGATTGCGGGCCGGAATGAGTCTGACAACCGTCAGACAATGGGGAAAACATATAAGAATCCCTCTGCTATGCGCGTCTAAATAATGGATTCCATAATCGACGATGCAATTGACGAGGCCGAAGAGGACGAATCTGCGGAGGCCGACGACCCCGTAGAGCAGGACACTGGAAGCACGGACGAACAGCCATCGACATCCGGCCAGATGACCGACGACGAGCTAGCGTCGGTCGTCAAGGATCTGGAGACGAAGATCACGGTCGTCGGCTGTGGCGGTGCCGGGGGGAACACCGTCACGCGGATGATGGAGGAGGGAATCCACGGCGCGAAACTGGTCGCGGCCAACACCGACGCCCAGCATCTCGCCGACGAGGTCGCCGCGGACACGAAGATCCTCATCGGCAAGAAACGGACCGGGGGTCGCGGCGCGGGGTCGGTCCCGAAAATCGGCGAGGAGGCCGCCCAGGAGAACATCGAGGACATCCAGCAATCTATCGACGGTTCGGATATGGTCTTCGTCACCGCCGGTCTCGGCGGCGGCACCGGGACCGGTGCCGCCCCGGTCGTCGCACAGGCCGCACAGGACGCCGGCGCGCTGACCATCTCTATCGTCACGATTCCCTTCACCGCCGAGGGTGAGCGCCGCCGCGCGAACGCCGACGCCGGCCTCGAACGTCTCCGCTCCGTCTCCGATACTGTCATCGTCGTGCCGAACGACCGACTGCTCGATTACGCACCGTCGATGCCGCTGCAGGACGCGTTCAAGATCTGTGACCGCGTGCTGATGCGCTCGGTCAAGGGGATGACCGAACTGATCACCAAGCCCGGACTGGTCAACGTCGACTTCGCAGACGTTCGGACGATCATGGAAAACGGTGGCGTCGCCATGATCGGGCTCGGCGAATCAGATTCGGAGAACAAAGCCCAGGATTCGATCCGTTCGGCGCTTCGCTCTCCGCTTCTCGACGTGGAGTTCGACGGCGCGAACAGCGCGCTCGTCAACGTCGTCGGTGGCCCCGACATGTCCATCGAGGAAGCAGAGGGTGTCGTCGAAGAGATCTACGACCGGATCGACCCCGACGCGCGGATCATCTGGGGGGCCTCTGTCAACCAGGAGTTCGAGGGCAAAATGGAGACGATGATCGTCGTCACGGGCGTCGAGAGCCCGCAGATATACGGCAAAAGCGAGGCCGAACGCGAGCAGGCCGCAAAGCAGATGGGCGATGATATCGACTACGTCGAGTAATCGGCTTCGGTCGTCGGTACGCCGAATTTCCCCTCTTGTTACGGATCTCCCAAGCATCAGCGATATCCTCCGGCCGCGACGCCGAATCGGACCCCCCACGACTCCGGAGCGATCTCCAATCTGGTCCGAGAACAGAACCAGTCGACGGCAGTTGCGTCTCTCGCTTCGTCTCCGGACGGTAACGCCGGTCTGTGCGTGCGCGAGACGCGCCGTCAGGACTCGCGCCACTTGTGGCCGCACTCAACGCAGGTGAACAGCCGAACCTCGTAGGAGCCACCCGGCTTCGGCAGCATCTCGTAGTAGGCCCGATCGCTGTCGCAGTCCTCGGCCGGACAGGGCTCTTCCATCGTCTCAGAGGTGTTTTGGGTCGCGTCGGCCACGGCGGGTGCCCCGTCGTCTCGCTGTCCCTCCCGGGTCGCCATCGCCGCTTCCGCTTGCGAGTCCCTCGGCTCCTCGTTCTCACAGGAGCGACACACCCACGTGTCCCCGTCCGTGTGCATCATCGAACCACACTCGTCACAGAATTGCATGTAGCGTCGGAATACACGATTGTCGAATATATGTGTTCACTTCCGATCCGTCGTGAATTTCAGGCAACTGTTCGTACTGACTGTACTGGTCGAATCAGACAGCTCCGGCTCTCGGTGTGCGCGCTGCATACGCACCCCGTATCCTTCAACCGCTGAAGACGACGAAAAAGGTCGTGTCGAAGGAGTCAAATAGATTCGGAAGGATAGTGACGACCATGAACACGCCGACAGATCTGAGTTCGTACACGCGAGTGCTGAAACTCGCAAGTACGCCGTCCTGGGCGGATTTCTGGCAGGTCGCGAAAATCGCCGGTGCGGGGATTGCCCTCGTCGGCCTCATCGGCTTTCTGATCTTCGTCTTCATGGGATTCGTCCCGGGTGGTGCATGATGAGCGTCGTCTCGGGTGATCCGTAATGGGGATCTACGCTGTCAAGACGACTGCGAGCCAGGAACAGACGGTTGCGGATATGATCATCAACCGCGAGGAACCGTCGATTCACGCCGCCTTGGCGCCGGATTCGGTCACCTCCTACGTGATGGTCGAGGCCGACGACAGCTCGGTGTTCGACCGCATCCTCGACGAAATCCCCCACGCCAACGGCGTCGTCCAAGGCCAGACCTCGATGGCGGAAGTCGAACACTTCCTTTCGCCGACCCCGGATGTCGAAGGGATCGCCGAGGGAGATATCGTCGAACTCATTGCCGGACCGTTCAAAGGCGAGAAGGCCCAGGTCCAGCGGATCGACGAGGGGAAAGATCAGGTGACCGTCGAACTGTACGAGGCAACGGTCCCGATTCCCGTGACGGTCCGAGGCGACCAGATTCGCGTGCTGGATAGTGAGGAACGATAGTTCCCGGGCTATCGCAAACCGAGCACTCGGCTGTTGTTGGCAGCCATATGCCGGCGAACCACCAGACAGCAGCTCGGTTCTCTCTCGGTTGCCTTCCCGAGTTCCGAAATGACCTAACTAGTTAGCATTGCATTCACTGGCAAGGCCTAACTGAGTAGGTATACCTGATAGGTTACTGGGGTGCGTCGAGTAAAGTATGACGACGACACACAACGGAGAAGACGAGACGGCGGAGACCAGCTACACGGACTTCGGAAACGCGGTCACGCGGCTACAGGAATCGATGGACGGACTGAGCGACGACATGAGCGGACTCGAACGCGCGACCCGAAAACTCGAAGATTCGACGCGAAATCTCAGCGAGACACAGCGCGATATCTCCGAGCAGATGGCGCGAACCGCCAGCGAAATCCGCTCGACGAGCCGCTCGACCGCTCGGATCGACAGCGCGCCGACAGCCGCCGCGGCCGACGACTAACTGTCGAGGCGACGGCTCCTCTCTCTACTAGTCGTTACTAAGTTGGCTGACCGTACGGTGAATCTCGTCGGCCTGTTCGGCCTGATTGCGACTCACGTCGGCGACGTGGGCGACCTCGTCCGAGACCTGTTCCGCTCGGTCGACGACCTGATTGAGCATGCTGGCGATCTCCTCGGTGCTCGTCGCCTGTTCGTCGGTCGCATCCGACACCTGCTCGATCCCCCGGGCGGTTTCTTCGACGGCCTCGACGACGGTCGTCAGTTCGCTGGTCGCGGCATCGACCTGCTCGATCCCTTCCTCGACCTGTTTGTTGGTCGTCTGGAGGCTCTCGATGGTCTCCTCGGTGTCGACTTTGATCTGGTCGACCATCGTCTCGATCTCGCCGGCCTGTTGTTGGGACTCCTCGGCGAGTGATTTCACTTCGTCGGCAACGACCGCGAATCCTTCGCCGGCCTCGCCCGCGCGGGCGGCCTCGATGGAGGCGTTCAGCGCGAGCATGTTCGTCTGCTCGGCGAT
>JBLGCM010000232.1:0-3867 GCA_047617345.1 Natronomonas sp.
GACGTGCCGACCGCAGAGTACGACATCACGGCGACGGCAGACGGGTACACCGAAGATAGCACGACGAACGTCGACATCAACGACGGCCAGACGACCACCGGCGTTGACTTCACGCTGACCGTCACCGATGCGGACCTCTCCGGAGTGACGGCGACCGACATCGTCCCGAACGCCCAGTCACAGATGCAGAGTTTCGAGTTCACGCTCGAATCCGAACTTGCCGGAGGCGAATCCGTCGAGATCCTCCTCGACGATGCTCAGTCGACGAGTCCGCTGCAAGTGAATTACGGGAACGCGGGGGCTGTCGCCGATGACGGATTCGGCACCGCTCCGAGCGTGAGCGTCGGCGGCGGCCAGGCGGACGTGACGTACGTGGCTCCGGAAACCCTGTCGTCGGGCACGACGATCGAAGTCCGCGTCGACGGGATCCGTGCTGGCGATCTGAGCGATCAGTCTAACCCGTATAACGTCACGTTCAACCGATCCGATCGCTCGACGACTGCCGATACCGAGTTCAGCGTTGCCCCGAACACCGGTGACGATCCGAAAATCGAGAATCTCACGATCACCGATATCGGCGCACAGGACGCGACACAGGTGATCAACTTCACCGTGACGGAGGACATGGAACCCGTCAACGGCGAGGGCGAACATATCTCGATCGATCTGACTGACGCCTTCGAGGGCGGCGTCGGTTACGCGAACAGAGACAGCATCCAGAGCGCCAAAGCGGAGACGGTCGAGTTCCTGATCGACGCAGGCGCGGGCTACGCGAACATCAACTTCGTCGCACCGACCGATAGCAACAATATCATCCAGGCCGGCGAGGAGGTCGAGATCGTGATCGAGGGAATCGACTCCGAACTGCAGGATCCCGACAATGGCGATACCTACGCCGGTGCCGTCAGCCGCGGAACCGGCGGCACGACCAGCGATGAGTTCGACGTCGGAGACCCCGCGAACTTGCAGGTGACCGACGTGACGCCGCAGGATCCCGTGCCCGAAGGGCAGGATCTCGCCGTTGAGGTTACCGTCGAAAACCAGGGAGACCTCACGGCGACGCGGGATGTCTTCCTCGACGTGGACCGGGATCAAGACGGGGTCTTCGATGTCGAAGCAGATACGACACAGGTGAATCTGGCCGGCGGTGAGACCGGGACGGTGACGTTGACCTACACGACCCAGAGCGGTGACGCTTCGGAGGTCGACGTCCGAGGAACGACCGAAGACGATCCGGCCGGACAGACCGCGACGGCGACAGTTAACGAACCGCCGTTTTTCGACGTAAACATCACCAGCTACGACCAAGAGGTGACTGAAGGCGATGACGTAGTGGTCCAGTACTCGGTTCAGAACACCGGGGATCTCGGGGATACACAGGACATTCAGTTCACCGTTCGGGACGATACGGGAACCCAGATCGGGAGTAGTACTGAGACGGGTGTCACGCTGAACGCTGGTGATTCTTTCACCGGTTCATTCACCTACCAGACCCAAAGCGGCGACTCCCCAGAGATTTCGGTCGAAGTCGCGAGCCAAAACGATTCGACGAGTCGGAATGTGACGGTGAACGAAGCCCTGCAATTCGAGTACTCGAGTCAACCCACCCGTATCGGGGGTGGAAATAACGATGGTATCACCTTTGAGATCCAAAACAACGGAAACGAGGTGACGATCGCTGAATTCCAAGTCAGAGATAATCCTGACTACAGCACCTACAATAGCTATTCAATCACGGCGCCACAGGTGCAGAATCCTATCGCTGATACGGGTACGTTCAATACCGGAGAACGGATTTCACACACGGATTATACGATTGGGGCCCAAGAAACGGCCACGATAGAGCTAGATGGCTTTGGTACGAACATGAACGGCGAAACCTTCCAGTTCGTGATCTACGCCGATGATGGGCGCTCCTACGAGTTCCAGCAAGTCCAAGTCAGTAATTAAACACAACTGCCACTCATTTCGACAATCGACGAATTTTACGTCGACAAACACTTATAGGGTGCCTTCGCAGTCACAGTTATGACAGAAGTCGGAATCGACGGCATCGAAATCTGGGCAGGCAAACTGGAAATGGACCTCGCGGAGGTCTTCGCACCCGCACAGGACGACGACCCCGGCAAGTACACCAAGGGACTCGGACTCTACTCCTCGTCGCTGCCGGATGTCTACGAGGATATCGTCACGATGGCGGCAAACGCCTCGAAACGTCTGCTCGAACGCAAGGGCCTCTCACCGGCGGATATCGGCCGGATCGACGTGGCGACGGAGAGTTCCTTCGACAAATCCAAGCCGATTTCGACGTACGTCGCTGGCTGTCTCGAACAGGTCTACGAGGGCGACTTCCATCACGCCAACAAGGGCGAACGGAAGTTCGCCTGTGTCTCGGGGACCCAAGCGCTCGACGACGCGTACAACTGGATTCGCGCGGGGCGAAACCGCGGCCGAAAGGCGCTGGTCATCGCCACCGACACCGCGCTCTACGAGCGCGACGACCCCGGCGAGGCGACCCAGGGAGCGGGCGCAGTCGCCATGCTGATCGACGAAGACCCCGACGTGACCGTACTGGGCGACGCGCAGGGCTTCGGCAGCGCCGACGAGACCGATTTCCTCAAACCGAACCAACAGTTCCCGAGCGTCGACGGCAAGCGTTCGATGCAGGTGTATCTCGCTCGCATGCGAGAAGCGATGATGGACTTCGAGCGCAACGGCGGCGACACCCACCCGGATAACTTCGCGCTGATTCCATTCCACACGCCGTTCCCCGGAATGGTCCGGAAAGCCGCCGTGTTGGGCTATCGGCACTGTATTCGCGGGACCGAGATCGAGGACGAACTCGCCGAACAGATCGGCCGCCAACCACGACCCGAAGGCTTCGATGACGAGGAAGCGTACCTCGAGGCGGTCAAAGAATACACCGAAGCTCTCGGTGAGACCGAGGAGTACGCCGAGTGGTACGCACAGACCGTCGAACCGACGCTGGCCATCTCCGAAGAGGTCGGCAACTGGTACACCGGCTCCGTTCACATCGCCCGCGCTGCGGGACTGGCCGAAGCCCTTGAAGAGAGCCGAGAACTGACCGGGCGCGACCTTCTGGTCGCCTCCTACGGCAGCGGCGCACAGGCGGAGATCCACGCCGAAACCGTCCAGCCCGGCTGGGAAGACGAGATCGCACAGCTCAATATTCAGGATCAAATCACGAATCGACAGCCGATCACCTTCGAGGAGTACGAAACGATTCACGACGTCCACAACCACGACGCCGAAACCGACATGGAGCCGCTGACGACGCCCGACGGCGAGTTCGTCTTCGACGGCTGGGGCCGGATGGGCGAGCGCAAGTACACCTACGTCGAGTAATCAGGGCAGTTGTTGATGCCGCTCGAGCATCGTCTCTAAGTCGAGATCAGTCACAGCGAGCGAGAAGCCATCGATCCGGGCGAGATCCGCGGCGTGTTCCCAGACTGATTCTTCGTCGATACCGTGCAGAACCACCGCGTGTGGCGTCGGTTTGACGATCCGTAGAGCGACGAGCGGCGATTCGCCGCGGGTGACGTTCGTGAAGACCAGCGCCCGGTTCGTGCTTTCGCCGTAGAGGTTGTAGAACTCGTCACTGGAGAGTCTCCGGATCGCTTCGATACTGTCGATAATCGTGTGGCCGGCGATGGTGTCGCGGTTGCCGCGGACGAGTTCGGTCGCATCGATAGCCTCGTAGTAGCGTTCTAGCGGGATGTTCGCGGGATACTCACGGAGACCGAGCACGACGGCACTGTCGAATCCGGCGGAGAGCACGCGGGCGTACTGGCGGATGTGTCGGCCGCCGTTGCGCTCGTCGATGGCGATCAGCGCCTCGATAGCACC
>JBLGCM010000233.1:0-3844 GCA_047617345.1 Natronomonas sp.
CGATCTGGAGGTACTCGTCGAAGCCGTCCAGGGCCTCGGTCACCTCTCGACGAAAGGCCATGTTGCCGGCGTTCAGATAGGTGATCGTCCGACTGGCGATCTGTTGGCTCTCGACACCCCGGACGAACCCGCCGTCGGGGAGCGTCCGTGTCGGCCCCGTCACGACATCCGCGGCCGTCAGCCCCGCACTGACGGCATCGCGCCACCCGTCGGTAATCGAAAGCGTGTGGTTGACCAGCGCGATCGCCTCGCCGCTCGCTCTGTCGATGCCGGCGTTGCGCGCGGCGTTGATCGTCCGGTCGGCCAGTTCGATCAGCACGTCGACGTCCTCGCGCTTGCGGATCATTCCGGTCGTCCCGTCCGCCGAGGGTCCGTTGACCACGAGCACCTCCGCGTCCGGCGCGTACTCGGTGATTGCGTCCAGACAGCCCGTCAACTCGTCGCGGGCATTTAGCGTTGGGACGACAACGGACAACTCCATACCCGACTGTACTGAGCGGCTCGTATATAAGATCCGTGGGGGAGAACTGGAATCGTCGCTCGGTCTCAGAACGGTGCTTCGACGTTGCCGCTCTCGCCCGCGTCGCCGCCGAGGTCGACGGAGTCGGGATCGACGTTGAGCGTCTCGGCCAGTTCGCCCCGCTCGTGGAGTTCTTCGAGGATGTCGCTGCCGCCGACGAACTCGCCGTCGACGAACGTCTGTGGGATCGTCTCCCAGCCGCTGTGTTCGTCCAGCGCCTCGCGGAAGGCCTCGAGATTCTGTAGCGCATCGACCGTCGTGACGCCGTCAGTGCCGCGGTACTGCTGGATCAGCGTGACCGCTTTCTTCGAGTAGCCACACTGGGGCATCCGCGCGTCGCCTTTCATGAACAGGACGACTTCTTCGGAGTCGAGTGTCTCGTCGACGACGTCTCGGACTTCGTCGGGACTCAGGTCTGGCTCGCTTGGATCGAACGTCATACACTACACTGGTGGCTCGGAGCGCAAAACGTTGGCGCAAAAAGTCGGTGCTCGCGTGCTGATCAGTTGCCGACTTCCATCGCCCGCTCGACGACGTCTTCGCCGTAGATGTCGGCGAGGTCGTCGTGCTGATCGGGGCGGTTCTCGTAGACGTCCTGGAACAGCGTGATCGGCGTCTGCAGCGCCTGGTAGGTCGCCTCGTCCCACATGCGATCGGAGCTAATGTCGACCTCGATGCCGTCGATGCTGACGGTCGTCGCGCGGGTCATCGCGATTGCGCCTTTGCCAGCTTCCTTGGCGGCCTCGAACTCCTCCATCGAGTCGACGATGTCGTCGAGGCTCGGCACGTAGGCGGTCAGATCGACCAGTTCCTGCGCGAGGTCTTCCTCGGAGTCGAAGTACTGCTCGTCGCTGCCGACCTCGAGTTCGTAGCCGCCGTCTTTCTCTTCCAGTTCGATCGTGTCACCGGCGTAGACTTGCGCGTCGCCGTCGGCTTCGAGTTCGACCTCTTCGCCGTCCTCGTCGATGAGCCAGTAGCCCTCTTTCGGCGGGAGCGGCGACTTGTTGGCCTCGACGACCTGTCCGGGGGTCAGCGACCAGATCCCGAGCTGGCCAACGGCCTGGTTTGCGGTCATCCGCTCGTGATAGCCCGCGACGTCGCGGATGTCGTCGAACGGTCCGTCGATGGCGATCAGCCCCGCGGCGCTGGCCGCGCGGGAGGTGTTGTGGCGCAGTTCGTGCCAGTCCGGGAGCGCGCCCGTCGGCGTGATTGCGCGCATGTCCTTCGTGTAGTCGACCTCGCCGTCGACCAGCATGAAGAGCCGTTCGAGGTTGTTCGACGGCTTGCCGATCTCGTCGCGCAGTCGGCCCATCTCGAGTTCGGCGGTGCCGCTCTCGATGATGACCGACATCGCAATCGACCCCTCTTCGAGACCGTGCTCGTTTTCGACGATGGTGATGAACTCGTCGGCTTTCTTCCAGTCGTCGAGGTCGCCGACTTCGGGGATCACGAAGCCGTCGATGTTCTCGATAGCGCCGTTTTCGGGGTCGGCGATTTCGAGCATGTGCTGGAAGCCGCGGTAGCGCGTCTCGGGGCTGTCCCGGTGCCAGACGACGCGCGGATGGATCTCGCCGGGGAAGTCGCCGCCTTTCTCGGCGACGACCTCGGCGATGTTCTCCGCGCCCTCGTCGCGCATGCTCGGCGCGGTCGCGTCCTCGTTGTCCGGCACCCACACGTCCGGTGCCTGCATCCCGCGCAGTTCGATTGCGCTGCGGAGTTTCTTCGCGGAGTCATCGTCGCCCTGCTCGGCTGTCGGCGTCGTGAAAAACGTTCGCACGAACTTTCGCTCGTGGAGCCGCTTGTCAATACTCATGTTCACTCACAGAGTCGGGTGAAACACTGTTTTAGGTTTCGGTCTTCAATCTCTTAAATAGGACCTGACGATCACCGGGGGCACGCCGCCGCCCGCGTCTGCTCTCTCACTCTCGCTCGATGTCGATGTATCGCACTTCGATTTCGGGTGAGGTACCGGTCGACTCCTCGACGCGCTGTTTGAGTTCGCTGGCCAGTCCGGTCGCTGTCTCTCCCGGCGGGATACCGACGGTGACGATGGCGCGTTCGGGGTCCTCGAACGGGACCGCGGACGGATACTCGACGGTGACACTCACCTGTTCGATTTCCTGCTCGTCTTCGACCGCCTCGATTGCCGCGGCGGTCTCCTCTTGAATCTGCTCTTCGGTCGTCGCCCGGTGAAACGAGTCCAGTGTTACGCCGACCAGAAAGACCGACAGGACCGCGATTGCGACGACGAGCGCGCCGACGCGGACGAACGTCGCCCGTTTGGCGTCCGAACGGCGAAACCAGTGCTCGGGGCGGTAGCCGCTGTACCACAGCACCACGAGCGCCGCGAGATTGATCGAGAGGACGTTCACCAACACCAGCACCGCGGAACTGAGGCTGACCATCGGTTGGGCCCACGCCAGTCCGATCCCGACCGTCGCCGCCGGCGGGATCAACGCGACGGCGATCATCACGCCGACGAGCGCGGCCGACACGCCCGTCGTCAGGCTGACAATCCCCGCAACGCCGGCTCCGATGGCGATCACGAGGCTGAGAAAGTCGGGTGCGACGCGCTCACGCACCTCCGGGATCGCGGTCACGTCAGTCAGCGGCGGGACGAGATGGATGTGTCGGACGGCAAACGCGAAGACGAAGGCGGTCCCGATTGCGAGTAAGAGCCCGAGGATCTGCAACCGGACGCCGCGGGTGAACATCTCTCGGTCGTTGACGACCGTGCCGACGCTTGCGGCCATCGCCGGCCCGACCAGCGGTGCGATCACCATCGATCCCACGACGACCGCCGGAGAGTCGAGGAGCAGTCCGGCGGTTGCGATCAACGCGCTGACGACTGTCATGATGACGTAGGTCCGCGTCGACGGCGCGAGACTGCCCGCCGCGGCGACGAGTTCGTCACGGGCGATCTGGTCCTCGTCGGGTTCCTCGGCGTACTGCTCTTCGAGTTCCTCGAATTTCCGGGAGATAACCGTGTTTGCCTCCATGACGACGGTATAGGAGTTGTCGTCCAGTCCGGCTTCCCGGAGCGAGTCGAGCACCGGCTCGACCGCGTTCGTCGGCAGGGGAATGTAGGCGATCCCGGCGTACTTCCGGCCGCTGGTCTCGTCGGCGACGACGTAATCGATATTCTCGTCGTCGAGGGTCGAGAGCAGCGTTTCCCGCTTCCCAGACGGAATCGTGATTTGGACGAGTCGCACGTCTCCTACTCCGTTTCGACGGAAAAATAACCACCGCTCCGGGACCGGTCCGGTTCCGCCGCTAGATCAATCGATAGACGCCCTGGCTCTCGCTCGCTTCGCCGCCCCTGCG
>JBLGCM010000234.1:0-3838 GCA_047617345.1 Natronomonas sp.
TCCCGAGCAGTCCGCGGATGCCCATCTCGCCGGCGGCCTCGAAAGCGCGGTCGGCGTGGGCGACCGAGAGGTGATCGATAACGGTGGTCGTCCCGCTCTCGATCAGTTCGAGGTAACCGAGTTTGGCTGCGATCTCCATCTCCTCGGCGGTGAGCGTTGCCTCCATCGGGAGAATGTAATCGAACAGCCAGTCCAAGAGTTCGCGGTCGTCAGAGATACCCCGGCCGAGACTCTGTACCGAGTGAACGTGGCCGCCAACCATCCCGGGCGCCACGATGTCGGCGGTCAGTTCCCGGTGTGCGGGGTACTGCTCGCCGACCGTCTCGCTGTCCCCGACGGCGACGATTCGGTCACCCTCGACAACGACAGTTCCGTCGTCGATGACCGTGGATGCGTCTACGATGAGAGTTCCGCTGATTTTCATCCCGACAGACGTTCTGGAATGAGAGCAATAAATGTTGTGGTCACGGTGTCGGTCGAACAAGAACCATTTTTATTTCGATACGACATACGCGGGGTATGAAACGCCTGCTCGACTCGTTGCACGATGCACCCATCGTCGACAAAGACGGATACGAGTATCTCGTCCATCCGATCAGCAACGGGGTTCCGACGCTCGATCCGGCGCTGTTGCGCGAGGTGGTCGTTGAAATCGTTCGTCAGATCGACGTTCACGCCGACAAACTCGTCGTGCCTGAAGCGATGGGGATCCACATCGGGGCCGCAGTCTCACTCCAGACGGATATTCCGCTCGTCGTGATTCGCAAACGGCCCTACGGACTCGACGGCGAACGCCATCTATTCAAGGAGACGGGCTACTCCGACTCCGAGATGTACGTCAACGATATCGATGCCGGCGACCGGATCGTGATCCTCGACGACCTGCTCTCGACAGGCGGCACGCTCGCTGCCATCTGTGAGACGCTCGACGATATCGGGTGTGATATTGCCGATATCGTTGTCGTCCTGCGAAAGGTCGGCGGCGAGTCGGCTTTCGAGGAAGTCGATCACGGGGTGACGAGCCTCGTCGATATCAGCGTCGCGGACGGCGAGGTGACGATTCACCGCTCTGTCTCGGACGAATCGGCCTGAAGCGTCCGAAAGCGGACCGCACGAGCAACGAGTCGAACGCGCTGCAAACCCGATCGCGGGCCGCTCGGTTGCCGAACGCGAAATCAGTCAGTCTCGCGGCTGTACGGTTGAAGCAGAGCGGAGGGAACTGCTAACCGGCCGCGTTTGCTCTTGATCACCGCATAAGAGAGCACGAGAATCGTCGCCAGATAGGGGTACGTCCCCATAATCTGGCTGTTCATCAGGAAATCGACGGCCGGGTTGATCACACCGGAAAGCGGGGCGTCGGAACCCAGCGAGACTGACAGCCCCTGCGAGCGAAGTTCGAGCGCGTTGAGCATCCCGAACAGGTACGCCCCGGCAAGCATCTTGCTTGCCTTCCACTGCGCAAAAATAACCAGCGCAACGGCGATCCAACCGCTGCCAGCGGTCATCCCGTTCGACCAGTTACCGACGAAGGCAAGCGAGAGATGCGCGCCGGCAGCACCCGCAAATCCGCCGCCGACGATCACCGCCAGGTAGCGGAGTTTGAACACCGAGACGCCCATCGTATCCGCCATCTCGGGGTCTTCACCGACAGCGATCAGTTCCAGCCCGAGATTCGAGCGATTGAGGAAATACCACGTGATCGGAACGAGCGCGAGCGCGATGTAATCGGTCGGCGTGTTGCTGAACAGGGCCGTTCCGACCACCGGAATCTCGACGAGATATTGGCCGATCACCGGGACAGTGACCTCCGAAAAGCCATCGATACTCTCTTCGACCCAGCTCGAGCCGTAGAAGGTGGTCAAGCCAGTCCCGAGCAGGGTCAACATGACGCCACTAATCACCTGATTTGCCTGCAGCGTGATACAGAGGAAGGCGTGGATCGAGGCCAGTCCCATCCCGGCGGCGGTTCCAGCAGCCAACCCCAGCCACGGACTCCCGGTCACCACCGTGACGATGAATCCGCCGAGCGCGCCGCCGAGCATCATCCCCTCGACGCCGAGATTCAACACCCCGGCGCGCTCGCTGATGAGTTCGCCGAGTCCCGCGAGGATGAAGACGGTCGCAGCGGAGACGGTCGCATTCAACAGCCCGGCGGTGAATCCGGCCATCAGGCATCACCCTGTGCGGGTTCGGCCGGCGTCGGACTCGGCCCGCGGTCGACGGTGATCCCGATGCGGTACTGTTTGAAAAACTCCCCGGCGATCAAAAAGAGGACGATCAGCGCTTGAATGACCTCAACGAGTGCCGCCGGGATGCCGAGGAAGATCTCCATGTTCGTCCCGCCGGTGAACAACAGCGCAAAGAACAGACTGGCGAGTAATACTTTGAGAGCGCTGTTGCGTCCCAGCAACGCGATAGGAATCGCGGTAAACCCGTATCCGGGCTCGAAGCCAGCACGGAGCCGGCCCTGGACGCCCGAAATCTCGCTGATTCCGCCGATACCCGCGAAGGCGCCGCCGAGGACGAACACGAGCAGGTACACCTTGTACCTGCTCATCCCCGCCTGCACCGCGGCCTCGTCGTTCGATCCAATGAAGGTTATCTCGAATCCGAGCCGAGTCCGCGTCATCATGATGTAAGTCAGCGCGACGATCAAAAGCGCGACGACGAGGCCCGCGTGAACACGCTCGTACAGGACGGGGATCGTCGCAGCCTCCGAGAACCGGGCGGTTTGCGGGAAGTTCCCGGAACGGCCTTTCATCGGTCCACGGACCATGTAGCTGAGGATCTGCAGCGCGACGAAAGACAACAGCAGCGACGTAATGATCTCGTTGATATCCCACTTCGCGCGCAACCACGCCGGAATCGCCGCCAGTACGCCGCCGGCACTCCCCGCAGCCAGAAGCATGAGCGGCACCAGCGCGTACCCCGGAAGGGAGACGTTCAACCCGACCCACGTGCCCGCGAGCGCGCCGAAGACCAGTTGACCCTCCGCGCCGATGTTGAACAGGCCGGCCTTCAACGGCAGGTATACCGCAAGCCCCGCGAGAACCAGCGGAACGGTCGTAATCAGCGTCTGGGTCAGTCCAAGCCGGGTTGTCGGCGTCTCGACGAACATCATCGAGTACGCCGCGAGCGGGTTGATATCGATCACGAGAAGAACGACAGCGCCGACACCCAGTGCCGCAAGCACCGTAGAGACCGGGACTGCATACCTGAGCCAGCGGGGAGTCTCCTCGCGTGCGCTCAGGTCGAGTTCGACGTTCATCGCGGTTCACCCTCCTGTCCGGTCGCGACCGGCGTGGGCGAACGCTCCATACTCCCCGTTGGATCACCTGACTCGTCGTTGCCCCCGCCAGTCATCTCGAGTCCGAGACGGTCGCGGTCGGCTTCCTCGGGCGTCGTCTCGTAGACGAACTCGCCCTCGTAGATGACGAGGATCCTGTCGCTCAGATCCGTGATTTCGTCCAGATCCTCCGAGAGCAGGATGATTCCGGTCCCGGCTTTTCGTTGTTCGAGCAGCGTCTCCCTGATGAACTCGATTGCACCGACATCGACCCCTCGGGTCGGTTGGTTAGCGATGAGGAGATCCGGATCACGGCTGAGTTCGCGGGCGAGAATCAGTTTCTGGAGATTGCCGCCCGAGAGATCCCCCGCTTTCGTTTCCGTCACATCGTCGACGCCGCGAACATCGAACTCCTCGACCAACTGTTCGGCGTAGGACGCCAGTTCGTCGTAATCGAGACCGGCCATCCCGCCAAACCGGCGATCAGTGAACTCCTTCATCGTCGCGTTGTGCATCACGGAGAGATCCCGGGCGCACCCGTACTGCAGGCGG
>JBLGCM010000235.1:0-3827 GCA_047617345.1 Natronomonas sp.
CGGTCGCACCGACGACGACCAGCAGATAGACGAGGACGGCCGCGGATGCGAGGGCTGTTGACGGACCGTCGACGAACCGTCGAAAGCGCATACATGCAACTTTGCCCACGCGTACTTATCTTCCCCGCTTTTCGCGGGACTGCCGGGACTCGTCCCCGTGCTCGCGTCTTCTGCTCACGATTCGATATGTTCCCGAACTGTCGCCAGCAGTTCCTCCGCTGTCGTTACTGTTCGTGTCCTTCCCCCGTCGCTGACCGCCTGTATCGCCTCACTTTTCTCGGTAGCGACACGAATCGTCGGGGTCGATCCGCCGACTGACACGCCCACGCTGTCTGTGCGGACGACGACGTCTGCGTTCTGCCAGCGTTTCTCGACCTCTGTCTGTACTCGTCTCCCTGGCTCACTGAACGGCGGTGCCGTGACCGCGAGACAGCCGAGTCCGTCCGCCAGTTCCGCGGCCACGTCACCCTCGGGAACCGGGCCGATGGTCACGTCGTATCCGGCCAGCCAGCAGCGACGGAGCGCCCGCCGGGCCGGGGGTCCGTGCCCGGCGACGTGGACTCGGCCGTTCGCCGACGCTTCGTCCACTGCGGTCACCCTCGGCGTGCCGGTCACGGGGTCGTCGGTCACGGCGGTTCGCGTCTCGAAGGCCGCTTCGAGCGCCGGGTCGGTCAGAACTGTCTCTGGTGTTCCCTGTGCCTGCACTTCGCCGTCCGCGAGCAAGACGAGTCGATCGCAAAACCGGGCGGCCAGATCCAGATCGTGAATCGCGGCGACGGCGGCCCGTCCCTCCCCGATCAGGTCCGACACGAGACCGAGAACCTGAATCTGGTGGTTGATATCCAGGCTGGCGGTCGGTTCGTCCAACACCAGTACATCTGGTTCCTGTGCGATCGCGCGCGCGAGCAGGACGCGCTGACGTTCGCCGCCGGAAAGGTCGTCGACCGCCCGATCCCGCAGATCGAGCATCTCCGTCCGTTCGAGCGCCTCCTCGACTGGATCGGTCTCGTCGCTCCAGTCCAGCCGCGAGCGGTGGGGCGTCCGCCCCATCTCGACGATCTGTTCGGCGGTGAAGGAGAAGCCGATCGAACTGTCCTGCGGAACCGTTGCGACCTGCCGGCTCACTTCCTTCGAGGACAGCGCCGACAGATCGGTCCCATCGAGCAGTACTGTCCCGTTGTCCGGGTCAAGCAGACCGTTCAGCAGGCGCAGCAGTGTCGTCTTGCCCGCGCCGTTGGGCCCGACGAGTCCGACGAACTCCCCCTGTTCGATGGCGATGTCGACACCCTCGAGTACCGACAGGTCGCCGAAGGAGTGGTGGAGGGTTCTCCCCTCGATCATAGCGCGTGCACCTCCCTGCGGCGGAGCAAAAAGAGGAAAAAGGGCGCGCCGACGGCGGCGGTGACGATACCGACCGGCACCTCCGCCGGGCCGGAGCGAGCGATGGTGTCAGCGAGGACGAGAAAGACCGCACCGGCGAGCGCGCTCGTCGGCAACAGAATCCGGTGGTCCGGGCCGACGATCAGCCGCATGATGTGGGGGATGATCAGCCCGACGAAGCCGATGACACCGGTCACGGCGACGGCGGCGGCGGTGACGATACTCGCGCCGGCAAGCAGCAGGCGTTTCGTTCGCTCGACGTCGATTCCGAGCGCGTCGGCATCCTCCTCGCCCAACAACATGACGTTCAGGTCCCGGGCGTAGACCAACAGGAGGACGAAGGTGATGGCAGTCACCGGAAGCGTCGCCTCGACGTCGGCCCAACTGCTAAAGCGCAGATGGCCCATCAGCCAGAGGATCGCCTCTTCGAGGTTCTCCCCGGAGTACAACAGCATGTACGAGACGACCGCGCCGAGAAAGGTCTGGATCGCGAGGCCGGCGAGCAAAAGCGTCGCCACGGGAGTCCGGCCGTCTTCGGTCGCGATGAGGTAGACGCCGAAGGCCGAAACCAGCGCGCCGACGAAAGCCGCCGTCTGCAGGCCGAAGGGAAGCGCGAGCGGGAACGCAATCGTCGCGACTGCTCCGACGGCCGCGCCGGAGGAGACGCCGATAATCGACGGGTCGGCCATCGGGTTCCGGAAGAACCCCTGCATGACCGTGCCCGCGGTCGCCAGCGCGAAACCGACGACTGCTCCGAGGAAAATCCGCGGCAGGCGGATCTCTTGGACGATGATCTGATCGGTCGCCGGAACGGCGAGGTCGAACGGCTGACTGTATCTCAAATCCGGGACGGGCACGCCGACCCTATGCGCGCCGAACCCTGCCTGTGTCCATGCCAGCCCGATGTCTGAGGGGTAGGCGACGGTGTTGACGAGCGCTTTCGCGACGGTCCAGCCGCCGATTTCGACCGGCCCGACCGTCGCGCTCGCGAGGACCGTTCCGATCAGCAGCGCTGACAGCGACGCCGACCAGACGAGCACTCGTACCCCTATCCGCATCGTACTACAAGTCGACTTTCTTTAGACAAATACTTGTTGCACTGTCGTCTTGAACCGATATGCAGATTCGAACAGTTATGGTCGCGTTGGTCGTCGTCCTCGCGGCGGGGCCGGCGCTGGCCGCGCCCGCCGGTGCACAGTCGTCTGGTGATCTCGCTCATTCGGGTCACGGAAGCGAAGTAACGCAGGACGCCGCCTGTGAGTTCCCGTACACGGTCGAAGACGCCACGCCACAGCAGGCCGGCGGTCCACAGAACGTCACCATCGACGAAGAGCCCGAGGAGGTCGTCGTCCTCGCGCCGAACGTCGCCCAGCACATGTGGGAAATCGGCGCAGAAGACAAGGTCCGCAGCATGCCCGCTTCGAACACCGAATATCTGGAAGGGAGTGAACGGGCCGCCGACGAGGATCTTCTCGTCGAGGGCGATCGAGGATTTGATGTTCCGAGTACAGAGCACATCGTCGATCTCGATCCGGACCTCGTCCTCTCGCCGAACGTCATTCCTGGTAGCGCCGTTCAGGAACTCCGTGATGCGAACCTGACGGTCTATCACTACCCGGTAGCGACGAGCTTCGAGGATATCATGACGCTGGTCAACCGAACGGGTCGGCTCGTCGGTGCCTGCGAGGGCGCGGCGAACCGCACCGCGGAGATGGCCGACCGGATCGACTTCGTCGCACAGGCGACCGCCGACGTCGAGGAACCGTCGGTCTTCTACGATCTCAGCCAGGGCGATCAGGATCTCTACACGGTCAACGACGCGGCCTTCGAGCACGAACTGCTCGACCTCGCCGGCGCGGAGAACATCGCCGCGGACGTCGAAGGCCAGTTCGGCGGTGGCTACCCACAGATCAACCAGGAGACGGTGCTCAATTCGACTGTCGATACCGTCGTCTCACCCGGACCGCTGACCGATTTCGCCCAGAATCGACTGGTCGATCAACTGGGTGCCGATGTCATCCAACTCGACGGCGATCTCATCAGCCAGCACGCGCCGCGGACCGTCGACGTGCTCGAAGACCTCGCCGAAGAGCTCCACTCCGAGGCGATAGAGGACGCGCGTGCACAGGCGGAGGATCCGCCAGCGAACAACGACAGCGACACAATCGAGGAGCAGCAGAACAACTCCGAGAACTCCGACGGTTCGGGTCCCGGCTTTGCGGTCGGCGGCGCTGTCGCGGGGCTGTTGGCGCTGGCGCTGATCGCCGCCCGCCGGCAGTAATCGCGTTCCGTAAGTACTTAGCCACTGACCACCCAACCCGTAGTCGAGGGCCGGTAGCTCAGTTAGGGAGAGCGTCTGGCTTTTAACCAGATGGTCGGGGGTTCAACTCCCTCCCGGCCCGCTAAACTTTTCTCGTCGGGTTTCCTCGTTCGCTACTCGCGGGTCG
>JBLGCM010000236.1:0-3818 GCA_047617345.1 Natronomonas sp.
GAACACGGGATCACCAGGGTCGAGGAAATCGGCGTCGTCAGGTCCGACGAACGAAGGATCGTCGATGGATGGAATCCCGTCTTTGGGCGGCCCACCCGAGACCGCGAGTGATTCGAGTTCGCTGGGCTCCATCGGCAGTGTTAGAGTCTCCTTGGCCGTCGGGACGGCTCCGTCGATGACCGATGTCGATCCGGCGGCACTCGACTCTGCTGTCGTGGCCGGCACTCCCTCTGATCCAGGGTCTGCGCCGCTGGTACACCCCGCGAGCGCACTGAGGCCGACTACCGTCAAGAGGCGTCGTCGAGTGAATCCCATTAGTAAACAAAACGGGTGAGAACGAATTAACGCTTGAGCGATCGTGTGGCTCGCCCACACACGGCGATTGATTACTTAATGTAATCGGTCGAACTGTATAGAGGGACGACGGTTCGACGCGACCGAGTGGTTCTTCGACCAGCTCGAATCAGCGTTCATCTGACCCGCCTCGATTCCGCCGGTGAAGCGGGTGTCCTGGCGCACGTCGAGGTGATCTTCGAGGTCGCACACGCGCATACGCATGGTTGATCGTATCAACGACCGGCTAGATGACGACCTCCGGACGGAGTTCTCCCGGCGTTCTATCGGAGAAATGCCGGCTTTCATTGCGTCTATCGCGGGCGACCAGGGAACCAATCGGTGGAGACGGTCGACGGACGTAGCTCACTCGCCGTACGTGTGGAAATCAACGGCCTGTTCAAGCAGTTCGTCGGGGATCCCTGGGACTTCTTCGGAACGCACCGGTCCCTGCTCTTTGAGGAGCTCGGGATCCCGTGGGAAGTCTCGGAGCTGGAAGTGCATGTCGATACCGGCTTTTGCACCCTGACCGAGTGCGACTGGAATCTGATTGTGGCCCGGCGTACAATCGCCGACGGCGTAGACGTCGTCGACTGACGTCCGCCCGTGGTCGTCCACCTCGATCGTACCGTCGTCGTTGATGTCACACCCGAGCTCCCTGGCGAGTCCGTTGTTGTACTCGGCGCCGTACATGGCGAATCCGCCCTTGTAGTCTCGAACGGTGCCGTCCTCAAACTCGAGGGCTTTCAGCCAGCCGTCCTCGCCGTTCTGGACCCCCGAGACGTCGTCGTGTACGACGTCGATCGGGTGATTCTCGAGCATCTCGGCGGTCTTTTCGCTCCACTCGGGGTCGTTACCTCGGGTGAGCAGGTCGACCTCGTCGGTGAAGTTGAGCATGATGGCCGCGACGTGGGCGGCGCTCTCGGCGTGCCCCATTACGTACACCGACTCGTCGACGAACATGTGGGCATCACAGTGCAGACAGTAGTGGAGGCCGCGGCCAGTCCTGGGGAGCGGCGGCTCCGGCCGCACGTCGTTGAACCCGGTGGCGAGAACGACACGGTCGGCTTCGTACTCTGCGCTGTTACCCGATAGTCGGATGCCGTCCGAGTCGGGCCGCGCACAGGTCGTGACCATATCTCGATGGATATCACACCCGTACGCTTCGAGCTGTTCCTGCCCGATCCCGAGAAACTCTGCGCCACTTGTCTCCTCTTTCACGCCCAGGAGGTTGTGGACCTCTTGCATCATCGCCGCCCGTCCACCACCACGGTTGACGACGGCCGTATCGTGTCCAAGTCGCGTGCTGTAGAGGGCTGCCGTCATTCCAGCGGGGCCGCCGCCGACCACGACGACTTCGTACTCGTGCTGCACTGTGGAATCTGACGCCATATGTGAGGTGTCTCTGTCGAATAGCAAAAGTCCCGCGTCGCCCGGCACACTCGGGAATCGTAGGTGCCCTCACAATCGATGGCCGCACGCGCAGTTCCCGATACAGTAGGTCGTCTCAGGTTGCTCGGCCGAGATGCCGAGTTGAGCCAGTCGAGAGCCATTGAAGCCGACGAATCGCTCTGCGGCCGGACCTGAGCCGATGTCGCCCCGTACGGACTCGGCCCGACGTAGATTCGCGTAACTACCTCCCTACGCTCGTGATCGATCACCGCCACCTCGTCGGCGGTCTGGACAGGTACGTAGAGCTTCGTCCGTGCGGGATCCCACGTCCCGACGAATGCTGATCCACCAAGGTCGAGTCGCGTGGTCACAGTCCCGTCCGTGAGGTCGACCACACTCACGTCGTTCGAGCCCGGCGTGAATACGTATCCCGTCTCGGAGTCCGGACCAATCTGGCTGGTCAGCGGTCGTCGTCCGAGTCCGTCCTCGACCGTCAGTCGCCCCGTCTCGCTCGGTGCGGCGGGATCGTCGAGCGTCCAGATACTCTCGCTACCCCCGTTGGCCTCGTTGTGTTCGACGAGCAAGGTTTGCCCGTCCGCTGCGACAGTCCCCATCCACGGTCGGGCAGAACCGTCTCCGACTGGTTCTACGTCCACCTGAGTAACGATCTCGAACGGTTCGACCGATAAGACGGTCAGTGTATCTCCGAAAAGATCCGGAACGTACGCATATTCACCGTCAGGGTGTATCGTGACGTCACACGGGCCAGGACCGCCTCTGTCACCACGCCCGCCCTCCGGGGTCCGATCGATCTCTGCGGTCACCTAACCGAACGTTTCCGATGCCGAATCGGCGTCAAGCCGGAACTGTCTGTGACTGGGTTCTCTGGTGCTGACGACGACGCGGCGTCCGTCCGGCGTCTGTTCGAGCCAGTTCGCGCCGGATCCCGTCTCGACGGCCGCCGTCTCCGAAAATGACCCGACTGCGAGGCCTCGAACCCCACGTCCGACGTTGAGCCACAGCGAGTCGTCTAGGTCGTCCGTCAGGCCCGGAGTGTACTGATTCGAGGGAAACGACGACGAGAGGTCGATAGCTCGTGTCTCGACGAGTTCGTCACTCTCGGGATCGATCAGACTCACCGTGCCGTCGCCAGTGTTGAAAACGAACACCGTCGGCTGTTCGGCGGGTTCGCTGCCGCCATCTCCACCGACGCATCCCGCCGTCGCCACGACCCCGGCAGTTGCGCTCCCAGCGAGTAAGTTTCGACGAGACACCCCTTCAGCTGAGGTAGGCGGTTTCCGTCTGTTTGGGTAGAGAACGGGATCTGTATCCTCTCCAGTCATGTTCACCTATTCACTCCCAGCGTAATAATCAACCCTGACCGAGACACTGGCACTGACCGGCCACGCGAGTGCAGGCAGATCAGTCCTCGATTACACATATTGTCAGCTTCCTTCCGTCTCTCCATGTGACTCTATCAGATGCTCCGTGACGACAGTTTCAGACGCTTTCGCGGGTGTGCGTCTCTCTTCAACGGCCGCATCGTGGTTTAGTAGTCATCTTGCGTCTGATAGAACTGAACTCATGGCATCAGTTATTGCCGGTCTCGCTGGCGGCGTGGTTGCAACAATCGTTATGACCATCGCGATGATGATGGGCGATGGGGGGCCGCCGCCGACGGCAGCGCTCGTCGCGAAGTTCGCCGGCGGTGAGCCAGAGGACTACGCGATGCCGGGGATGGCGTTGCACTTCGTCTACGGCATCGTCGCTGGCGCGGTGTTCGCGGTCGGCGTTCCGCTGATCGGGCTTAGTCTCGGTTCTATCGGCGTCGCCATCGGTCTCGGGCTCGTCTACGGTATCGTCCTCATGATCGGGGGGATGATGTTCTGGATGCGGATGATCATCGGGATGGAGCCCGATAGAAGCATGATGATGATGTTCGGCACCGTCCACGTCATCTACGGCGTCGTTCTCGGCGCCTTCCTCGGCGCGGGCATCCTCGCGTAAGCGGACCCCGAGTCGCGACCCAAAGCGAACCTCCCCGCAAGACCCACGATTCCACCAATCATACTACACAGACACACATGTCACGG
>JBLGCM010000237.1:0-3818 GCA_047617345.1 Natronomonas sp.
TCTGATCGAACGGGTCAGCGAGAGCGACGTCGAACTCGCCGACCCGTTCGACGGTGACTACGACGAGGCCGATCAGGAAGCGCTGGTTCGCGAGGCGCTCGACGAAATCGGCTACGACTGGGACCGCGGCCGCCTCGACACCGCAGCCCACCCCTTCTCGACGGGCACGCAGTTCGACGCCCGCGTCACGACCAGATTCTCCCCGGACGATCCGCTCGACGCGCTGGGCTCGACTATCCACGAGTTCGGCCACGCCAGGTACACGCTCGGACTCCCGGACGACGAATACGGCACGCCGCTGGGCGACAGCCGCGACATGACTGTCCACGAGTCACAGTCCCGGTTCTGGGAGAACCACATCGGCCGGACGCTCCCGTTTTGGCGGTTTTTCGGATCGGCTGTCGAGGACCATCTGGGCGTCGATGCGCGTCCGCGGGAGCTGTACGAAGCCGCCAACGAGGTCTACGAGGACAACCTCATCCGAGTCGAGGCGGACGAACTCACCTATCACATGCATATCGTCCTCCGGTTCGAGATCGAACGCGATCTGATCCGCGGCGACCTCGACGTGAGCGAGGTCCCGCAGGTCTGGAACGAGAAGATGGAGGAGTACCTCGGAGTCGTCCCCGAGGAGGACAGCGAGGGGTGTCTGCAGGACATTCACTGGACCTACGGCAACTTCGGCTACTTCCCGACGTACTCGCTCGGTTCGTTACTCGCCGCCCAACTCGACGCGACCGTTCGCGAGGAGTTCGGCGACCTCGACGCCAAGATCGAAGCCGGAGAGTTCGATCCGATTGCCGACTGGCTCACCGACGAGATCCACCAGCACGGCTGTCGGTACACCACGCCGGAACTGATCGAGCGGGCGACCGGCGAAGCCCTCTCTGCGGAGTACTTCCTCGACTACGCCGAAGCGAAGTACGGCGATCTGTACGGATTCTGAGGGCGGAAACGGGGAGGTCAGCCCTCGTCGGTCAGTTCGGCGATCACCGTTCCGTCGGTCACGATCTGCACAGTTACTGTCGAATTCGGGGTTATCTGCGGGTCGTTCGTGCTGGCGATCTGTACCCGACCGGTCTCCCCCGAACGCCACGTATCCGGGCTGGCGGTGTTGAACGGACCCGACGGGCCACTCACGAACCCCTCGGCGGCGAAGAAGGGAACCGGCGGATCGGTTTCGAGCGACCGTCCGTCGATGTCGACGTGCAACGCTGTCTCCCCGAGATCGAGTGACTCACCGCCACGGTGAGTGATCGCAATCGAATTCGTCTCCGCGTCTGCGACGAGCTCGAACGACGCCAGCTCCGGCGACTCCGTCGGCGTCGATTCGACAGCGACTCCGACAGTCGCGGCCCCGATTACGGTGATTGCAACGAGTAACACGACCCCGACGACCGAACTCGTCGCCCGTTCCATAGCGGGGGTGGTCGCCTGCCGGTATATCAACCTACGGGAACGAGACCGCTGCAGTCTCACCGTCCGGCGTCGTGGCGGTTACCTCGAACCCGCTGAGCGGCTGGATCGTCCACAGTTTCCCGTCGGCGTCGGTCGCGCCGACGGGTTGGCCGTCGACTCGGACAGTTGCGTCTGGGACGGGCCGGTCGCCGTCTTCGACGGTGACCCGAAGCGGCCCGGAGTTGTGGGTCAACCCGAGAGTGACTGTCAGTGAGTCAGTTCCGTTGGATACGACTCCGTCGATCGAGTACGCCTCGACGTTCCCGGCCTGGTTTTCGTGGAAAACGTTGCGCGTCGCGCCGTCGAAGTACGTGGTCAGATCGCCCTGGAGGTTCGGCATGTTGAAGCTGTAAATACGGCTGAGCGGGTTGACGGCTCCCGGTTCGATCTGTCTAATGCTGTAGGCCCACGGATACAGTTCTGCGAGTCTGGTCTGGGCTTCGCTGTACCCCCGAGGTGTCGCCCAGTCATCGTCGCCGATACTGATGTTCTGTGCGAGCTTGAACTGATCCTGGCCGTCGAAATCCCGCTCGCTGAGAACAGTCGCCTGTCGGGTGAACTGGCGTTCTGTTACCGTCGATATCGCCACTCCTTCGTCAGCCCCTTGCAGATAGACGATGCGTTCATCGTCGCCAGATACCATCGTTTCGGCGGCTAAGTCGACGACTGGCTGTTCCGGTGTCACCCCGTCTGCAAGCGTTTCGAGCTGTGAGAGGCGTTCGATGTCGAGTTCGGTCCTGCCGGTGGCTCTGTCGTAGTTCTCGATCTGACTCTCGGCGATGATCTGGAGGGTCACGAGGTCGCGAAGCAGGACTCGCTCGGTAATCTCCCCGGCTGCGTACGCTTCGTACAGCTCCTGTTGGCGCTGTGCGATCTGCTCGAATCGTGTCTCGACGGCGTCGAGTTGTGCGTTTGCGATCCGTTCGCGGTTCGTCCGGTTGGCATTTGCCAACTGCTCGCCCCAACTCCGGCTGTCGTGTTCGCTCTGGATCGTCTGTGCGCTGAAACTCGCTGCGCTCGACACGTCGACGCTGATTCGCTCGTATCCCTCGGTGGCGGGATCGACCGGCGAGAGGTAGTTCGTTCCGTTCGTGTTTGGCGTCACTGTCACCTGGTTGTCTGTCCTCTGCTGTGTCACCTCGCCCCCAACGGGTGCAGCGGCACCGAACAGAAGACAGACCACCAGCAGAATACTCCCGCGCCGGAGGGCCGAATTCATTTCACCCTACAGTTCTGCGCTCGCGTATAAAAACCCAGTGGCTTCACAGGTCGTACGGAAAAAAGGGGAGTCATTCGTTGCCTGGCGCAGCGAAACTCAAACACCACGAGCGGCCCCGAGACCGTTTATCGAGCGGTGTGACGTTTCATGGAAAGGGTTTTCCCAACAGGGGACGACAACCCGGATATGTCTCCGCCGTCGCGCGTCGTCGCCGTTGCCCTCTTAGTCGTCGGTGTGGTCGCCGTGGCGTCAGTTCCAGTAACCGTCTTGGCACAGGATGACACGACCGAGCAGGACGACCCAGATCCGTTCGGTGAGAACCCGGATACGAGTTTTTCCGCCGAGTTGCAGGCAGACGGAGATGCGCAGTGGAATATCACGACGACGGTTTCGCTCGAATCGGACTCGGATGTCGAAGCGTATCGGTCGACCGCCGCAGCGTTCGAGGACGGCGAACTACCGCCGCTCGGATACGAGGCCTTCGAGACGGGAATGGCCGAGGTGAACGGACAAACCGATCGTGAGATGGCTCTCACGGACCCGCGACGCGACACGTCCACACAGCAAGAAATCGAAAACGGTGTCGGTAGATTCACAGTCGAGTTCACCTGGGAGAACTTCATGCGGGACGCGGACAACGAGTTGGTAATCGACCGCGAAGTGCTGGTAATGGAGAATGGAAATCTCTGGTTACCGGGACTCAGTTCGTCACAGACGCTGAGTATCACTGCCCCGCCCGGGTACGGCGTTCGGGATGCCAGTGTCGGCACACAGAACGGCAGACTCCTGTGGGAAGGGCCGACGTCGTTCGACGAGACATCCCTGCAAACGAGGTTTCTCGGGTCAAACGGGGGAACTAATACCCGCGGACTGACGGATCGGTCGGGTGTGTTTCCGTGGATTCTGCTCCCGATCATCGCCGTCGGCGTCGCCGTTGCGGTACTGCTGACTCGACGAGAACAGATCCAGATTGATCTGCCAGCCGATTTCGATCTGACGGCGGGGCTTCCAACCGGGGCCACGGGTGGGACAACAGAGCAGGAGGCCGATCCAGACGATGGCGACCCCGCGGACGAAGTACCGGCCGAGGAGTCTGACGGCGTGGAAGAAATCGACACGGAACTGCTGAGCGACGAGGAGC
>JBLGCM010000238.1:0-3801 GCA_047617345.1 Natronomonas sp.
GAGGACCGCTCCTGGACGGTCGGCAAGAAGATCCAGCAGGCCCACGACGACCGAGTCCCCTACATGCTGATCGTCGGCGACGATGAGAAAGAGAGCGGCACTGTCTCCGTTCGGGATCGGTTCGAGAACCAGACCCAGGATATCCCTATCGAGCAGTTCCGGAGCCATCTCGAATCCGAAATCGGGGAGAAACGCGTCGAACCCGACTTCCTCGACTAAGCGTCTCTCAGCGGTCGAACGCCCACCAGCCGATCATCGTCACGACTGCGAGGCCGGCGACCTGCACTGCTGTTTTGTCCCCCCCGCTGGCGAGCACGTACGACCCAGCGAGCGGGACAGCGGCGACAAGCGCGACGAAGACGCGCTGTCCGGGCAGGTAGCGATTCGGCAAGACGAAAAGCACTGCGAGCGCGAGCAGTCCCGTCCCGATCCCGCCGATCACGTCGACGAGGTTGTGAACGCCCAGCGCGATCCGGCTGAAACAGACCACCGCGATCGTCCCCGCCGCGCCGGCGACTCGCTGTCTCCCCGTCCCGATCGGCACGACGAACACCAGTCCCACGTAAAGGATTGTCGCCGTCGTCGCGTGTCCGCTGGGGAAGCCGTACCCGCCAGCGGCAATCGCGTTCTCGTACAGCGGCCGAAACAGTTCCGGCACCGCCGCGGGCTCGATCGGGGTCACCTCGGGCCGCGGGAACTCGAAGGCGTATTTCAGCGCCCGGTACAGTCCGAATCCGCCGAGTGCGGTGGCAAAAAGCGCGACGACCGACGCCCGCTGCTCGGGAAGTCGCCAGAAGCACAGCCCCAGCAGGGCGGTCAGAAACCAGAAATCGCCGAGTTGGGTCAGCACGCTCATCAGCGCGGCTCCCCAGCCGGAGAGGATGCTCTCGATCAGTTCGAGTTCGCCGACCCCGCGGGCCGTTCCAGCGGTTAACTCCGGGCCTGCCCGGATCAGCGCGGCCTGCTCCATACCGGTGGATACCGTCTCTAGACGTAATAGCTGGCGGCTTTTGATTCCCGATTGTTTCTGGCAGCTTTCGACCTCGCAAGCTCCGAAACGGAATTTCTCTGTCTGAAACGGTCCGGACATGATTATCGCTGTCGGGGCCCGACGACCGATACCGATGGAGTTTTCGGTCAGTGAACTTCCGGTCGCGGTCACACGAGCAACGGTCGTCCTGTTGCTGATCGGATCCGCGCTCGTCGGGTACGGCGGCTACGATTACGCCCAGCAGTCGGCGGCCGTCGACGATGCTGTCGCGGTCGAGGCCACCGTTATCGAGACGGATATCGAACGGACGGGCGGTCGCGGGGCCAGCTACGACGCACGGGTCGAGTACACCTACCGGTACGACGGCACCGAGTACGCAAGTGACGAACTCTTCCCCGGCAGTATCAGCCCGACCTACGATTCGAGAGCGGACGCGGAGTCGGTGATCGACCCGTACGAGGTCAACGAAACGGTGACGGCCTACGTCGATCCTGCCTCCCCCGGGGAGGCCTTTCTCGAGCGCCAGACGACAACCGGTCCGTTTCTGTTCGTGGGCTTGGGCTGTCTCGTCGTCCTGCTGACCGTCCTCGATGCCGTCGGTGCACGGAGTCCCGGCCAGGGGACCGAGCTGCGACCGGTCGGCGAAGACGAACCGACGCGGTACGAGACGCTGTTCGGAATCGAGCGCGACCGAATCAACCGTCTCAGCAAACGGCTCTTGGGAGCGGCAGTGATCGTCTTCGCGCTCGCGCTGATCGGGACGGTGCTGTTGTTGCTCAACGCCGACGGTTCCTCGATGCGGGCCGATCTGGCCGATCCGATCGGGCTCACACTGCTGACGGGTTTTGCCGCGATTCTCGTCTCACTCACGGCAGTAGTGCTGTACGGAGTCTGGTCGTTCACCGAGTACCGGCGGCTCCGCGAACGGATCCCGGAACCGCGACCGCCGAGTCCGTTCAGACGCCCCACGCGACTCGTCTCGATCATCTTCACGAACGACGGTCTCGACCAGTACGGCCACCGGGTCAAGCGGACCGGCTTCGCGTTCGCGCTGGTGATATTCGTACTCGGAGGGCTCCTCACCATTCTCGTCTTTTGACTGACTCGCTCGCGTCGGCCGAAGACGTCCCATTCCGTCGATTTCCGTCTCTCTCGCCGTGTCTCGGATTATAGCCGGACCGGAATTCCGCGCTCGTCGAGATACTGTTTCGTCTCCTCGATCGAGTACTCACCGAAGTGGAAAATCGAGGCCGCCAGTGCCGCGTCGGCGTTGGCCTCGGTGAACACCTCGTAGGCGTCCTCGGGACCGCCACAGCCAGACGAGGCGATGACGGGCGTCGAGACGGCATCACAGACGGCCTTCATCAGCGGGACGTCGTAGCCCTCCTTGGTGCCGTCGGCGTCGATGGAGTTGATGAACAATTCGCCGGCACCGCGGCGTTCGGCCTCCTCGGCCCACTCGACTGCGTCCGTTCCCGTTCCCTCCCGCCCCCCTTTGACCGTGCACTCGAACCAGCAGGACTCACCGTCGACCTCCGCGTAGTACTCGCCTTCCTCGTCGAAGCGCCGGCGAGCGTCGACTGAGATGACGATACACTGGCTGCCGAACGATTTTGCCCCCTCACCGATCAGTTCCGGCCGTTCGAGTGCGCCGGTGTTGATCGAAACTTTGTCCGCCCCTGCCCGGAGCGTCTCTTTGACATCCCCGCGCGTGCGAATTCCGCCGCCGACAGTCAGCGGAATGAACACCTCGTCGGCCACAGAGCGGACGGTATCGAGCATGGTCTCTCGGCCTTCGGCGGAGGCGGTGATGTCTAGAAAGACGAACTCGTCGGCGCCGGCCTCGTTGTACTCCTTTGCCATCTCGACGGGGTCGCCGGTGTATTCGAGATCCTCGAAGTTGACGCCCGTATACACTGCGGCGTTGCCGTCGTCGTCGACATCCACGTCGATACAGGGAATAATGCGCTTGGTGAGGGTCATGTGGTAACTACCGCTCGGTAGGAGAGTGGGCTACCTATGCGTTTCCATGCCCAGTCGATACATCGAAGTACTCGGCGTGTAGACTCCCGAGTATGAGCGACGAGACGGATTCGGCCGAGTACGATCCGGCGGAGCCGACCCCGCCCGAGCGCGAGCCACCACGACGGAGTACCGCTCCGCAAAGCGAGTATACGAACGGACAGGTAGCAATTGGATTTGTCGTCCTGCTCGTGGGGCTGGCCGTCGTGTTCGGACTCGGGGTCGCGCTGGCGTAGCTGACAGACGGCTCACACGCTCGGCGGGAATGAGAATCTTAAAGACAACGACCCGATTATGGGAGGATGCGCCCGGGTGGCTTAGCTGGACATAGCGCCGCACTCATAGGGTTACAACGGACGCGGCACACTCCGGCACGTTCCCCCGAGGATCGTCTCGGACCTGGGACATGCGGAGATCGAGGGTTCGGAGCCCTCCCCGGGCATTTTCCAAGGAACCACGACCGATAGGGCGAGGTGAGGCCCTTTTAGCTGCGGGTAACGGTCGCCGGGTCAGTCTGGGCGTCGTCGACGGTACCGCGAAATGTGAGTGTGAGCCGAAGACCCCCTTCTGTGGTTCGTGCGTAGTCGACTGCGCCGCCGTAGCTCTCGATAACTGATTTCGTAAACCAGAGGCGAACCCCGGTCGGGTGGTAGGTGGTCGATCGCTCGCTCTCGTCGTCGAACGCCGAGAGCTCGGCGGGCGGGATATCGATATCCTCACAGGCAACTTCGACATCGATGGCTCCATTCGCGGTATCGGCCCTGACCTCGATGGCGTCGTCTTGTTTC
>JBLGCM010000239.1:0-3773 GCA_047617345.1 Natronomonas sp.
CGTCGTCGTCCTCTGAGGGCTGTGCAATCGCGGTGATGAGTTGCTCGATGTCGGCACTCGTGACTTCGGTCGCGCCGTTGAATCGAACGAACCGGTCGTCGTCCGGGACGAAGTCGGCGTACCTCGGAACCGACCCCGTCTGTGCCCCCGCGGTACCGCTCGCGAGCCCGAGTCCGACTGCGGCGAGTGCGCCCGCGGAGCCCTGGAGGACTCGCCGCCGAGACAGAGACAGTGTCGGTGGTTTGGCGCCGTCGGTTCTCTCCGATAACTGCTTGCCGAATTCTCGCATAATCAAAACATATTGTAAAACCTGAATAAAGCATTTGTGGAAGATATCAGACGACACAATCCGGGGACCCACTCGTCATATCAGGACGAAGCGTCACCGAGACGGTTCGTTCAGGGCCATCAGAGCCCGAACCGGCTACCGATAACACAACCTTTATATAGAACCACAAACGAAGTTTCAGGTGAGGTAATTACCAATGTCACAGTCTGGCCAGCGACGCATGGGTGGACAGCCTATGTTTATTCTCAGCGAGGATACAGAGCGCACGCAGGGTGACGACGCCCAGTCGTCGAACATTTCTGCCGGAAAAGCAGTCAGCGAATCGGTACGGACCACACTCGGTCCGCGCGGAATGGACAAGATGCTCGTCTCCGACGACGGGGATGTCGTCATCACCAACGACGGCGCGACCATCCTCGACGAGATGGACATCGAACACCCCGCCGCACAGATGCTCGTCGAAGTCGCCGAGACCCAGGAAGAAGAGGTCGGCGACGGAACCACGACGGCGTCCATTCTCGCGGGTGAACTCCTCTCGCAGGCCGAAACCCTGCTCGAAGAGGACGTCCATCCGACGACCATCGTCGAGGGCTACCACGAGGCCTCGGAGATCGCCCGGAGCACCATCGACGACGCCGTCATCGCGACGGATCCGGACGACGATCAGCTCCTGCAGGTCGCCAAATCGAGCATGACCGGAAAGGGAACCGGCGATCTCGCCGCGGAGGATCTGGCTCGGACGGTCGTCGACGCGGTCAGTCAGGTCAGCACCGACGACGGTGTCGACCGGTCGGCGATCACCGTCCACACGCAGGTCGGCGCGACTTCCAGCGCGACCGAACTCGTCGAGGGAGTCATCATCGACGAGGAGCGGCTGAGCGAGGAGATGCCTGCCTCCGTGCAGGACGCCCAGATCGCGGTCGTCGAGGACGACCTCGAAATCAAGGAAGCAAACGTCGACGCCGAGTACCAGGTCTCGAACGTCGATCAGCTCAACGCCGCAATCGAGGCCGAGACCGGCCAGCTTCAGGAATACGCCGAGACGCTCGCTGCCACGAACGCGGATGTTGTCTTCGTTGACGGCGACATCGACGACCGCCTGACGGCGGATCTCGTCGGCCACGGGTTGCTCGTTTTCGAGGATGTCGACAGCGACGACATCGAGTCGATCAGCGCGGCGACCGGTGCCAGCCGCGTCGGCTCCGTCGATGCTATCGAGGACGAGGACCTCGGCAGCGCCGAGAACGTCAGCGTCGAGAAGTACGGCGATGACGAGATGGTCTTCATCGAGGGCGGCGAAGCGAGCAAGGCGGTCACCATCTTCGCTCGCGGTTCGACCGACCACATTGTCGACGAACTTGAACGCAGTCTGGCAGACGCGCTGGATGTCGTCACAGCCGCGATCGACGCTGGTGGGGTCGTCGCCGGTGCCGGTGCTATCGAGATCGAAATCGCCGATCAGATCCGCGACGAAGCAGCCGGCATCGAAGGCCGCAAACAACTCGCCGTCGAGGCCTACGCCGACGCCCTCGACGTACTGCCGCGCACGCTCGCGGAGAACACGGGCATGGATCCCATCGATGCGCTGGTCGACCTGCGCGCCGAACACGACACCGGCGCGACCGCCGGTCTCATCAGCGAGGGGCAGACCGGAATCATCGCCGATCCCATCGAACACGGCGTCCTCGACCCCGCCGCTGTCAAACACGAGGCCGTCGAGAGCGCGACCGAAGCGTCGGTCATGATCGTCCGCATCGACGACGTCATCGCCTCGAACTGATCCGCCGCTTCTGACTTTTCCTTTTTGCTGACCGGCGAACTGCCGGTCTGTCACTGTCGAACCAGCCCAGCACCGAGCGCGATCGCGCTCGCAGCGGCGACGACCGCCGCTGCGCCGAACACGCCGCGAATGCCGAACAGGGGAACCAGCGGGCCGAAAAGCACCGGTGAGAGGAACTGTCCGGTGTAGCCCGCGGAAGCAAGATAGGAACTGAGCTGTCCTTGCTTGTCGGTTGGTGCGAGCGCTTCGATCCACGAGAACGCAGAGGGAAAGACCAGCCCGAGTCCCAGTCCGAAGGCGAGCACGCCGGGGACGGCCAGCAGTGCGGAGGTGGCGACGGCCGCGCTGGCGAAGCCGACAATCCACAACAGAAATGCCGTTCCGACGAGCCGATGGCGAGTCGTCCGCGCGACGAGTCGGTCGTAGAGTGCGGCGGAGATACCCCCGGCCAGCCCGTTCGCGGAGAGATAGAGGCTGATGCCGAACGAGGAGGTGATACCGAGGCCGTTCAGCAGTTGCGGGTAGAAGACGACGATGCTATAGAGGAGCGCATTCGTCCCGAAGTACAACAGGTACACCGAGAGGATGGCGGGCTGCCGTCGGAAGACCGCGAGGACACCCGCGAGCCCTTCGGCGGAGCCGTCGGTCTGTGCGGGTTCGGGGATTGTCGCGAGTGCGAGGAGGCCGAGCGGAATCGCAAGGAGGTAGACGCCAAAGGGCGCCTGCCACGTGAGCGCACCGAGGGCCCCACCCAGCAGCGGCCAGACGACCGCACCGAGGCTGTTGGCGCTGGACCGCAAGCCGAGCGCCCGATCCATCCGCTGTCCCTGGTAGATCGAGAAGATCAGTACCGTCAGCCCGGTGTAGACGAAGGCGACGCCGACACCGAGTACCGCACGGGAGAGAAGCAGCGGAACAAATGAGTCGATAACCAGTCCGGCACCGCCGCCGAAGCCGTACAAAAACAGGCCGAAGATGTAGGGCCGGCGCGGGCCGATCCGGTCGATAATCGCACCAGCAATCGGACTGACGAGGACGATCAACGCGCCGTGGGTCGTGATGATCAGGCCAGCGAGTGACTCGGAAACACCGAGGTTCGACTGGATCGACGGGACGACAGGACCGAGAATCGCGCCGGCCATGACCGTCAGCGTCGCCGATACGAGCAGCACCCACAGCGTCGCGCGCGTCTCGCCCGACGGTTTCATTGGCTGGCGTTCGGGCGAGGAGCATGAACACAGTTGCGATTCATACCGCCGGCTGTACATTCGTACAGACGTTCACCGCCGCGAGGTGGCGACATGTTTCTTTTTCTTACAGCCGGCAGTAGCAGCCTCGGACCCGACGTTTCTCGCTCACTCGTCCCAGATCGACGCCGCTCGGTGGATGCGAGCGGCCAGCATGACGGCGACGAGCAGGTAAACGAGGGCCGCGACCGGGACGAGGGACGCGTCGATTGCCCACAGCGCCGCGAGCAGCGAACCACCGAGAAATACGAAAAGAAGTGTCGCGATCGCGAATTTGTCTCCGTCCATCACTGGGGAAAGAACCGCCCGTGGAAGCCAAAGGGATTGCGGTGGGGAACCTGTGCGCGAGCGAGTTCGTCGAGCGTCGCGGCGTCGAGCACCAGCAGTACGGACTGTTCGATCTCGACGTCCAGCGCCGGCGCGAGGACGACGCCGTCGTCAGCGGCCGCGCCGTCGG
>JBLGCM010000240.1:0-3771 GCA_047617345.1 Natronomonas sp.
CGTCGTCGTGCAGCGCGGCCTGTACGTCCTCGTCGTCTCTGATATCCTGCTGATACTGCAACCCGGACAAAAGCGACGCTTTCGAGAGCGCGTCACCGTCCTCGTCCCAGACGTACACTGTCTGGATCGTTCGGTTCCGCTGGCGTTCCGAGCTATTCGTGTAGTGTTCGTTGATGTACTGGGCTTTCTGGACTCTGTCGTTGCTCTCGAACTGGTCTGCCGAGCTCCCCGCCTGGCTCGCTGTGTCCAACTGGGGAATCCCTGCCACCACTGCACCTGTCAAAACCAGCATCACCACGAGTGTGAGCCGGTTGTGTTCCGTAACGAAGTCGATGATCTGTCCTAATATGCGTCGCATCGGTCTGTTAGACAGAACGCTATGCAACCCCCTGGTAATAGATGCTAGCTATACAGAACAGACGGGAGTTCCACCACTAGCTATCCAGAACCCGTCGTCGACCTCGCCCGAACCGAGTGCAGGCGAACCACGACGACACCACCCGAGCGCTCCTCCGGAAACAGGAGTTCGCCGCCGAGTGACTCGGCAATCCAGTTGGCCAGCCAGAGGCCCAGGCCGGTGCCGTGGGCGAGTTGTGTCTCGCTACCCGCTTCGATGACCCGGCGCTCGTTGTCGGGGATCCCGGGGCCGTTGTCCGCAATTTCGATTTCGACGGTGTCGTCTCCGGAGTCGACCGCAACCGTGATTCGAGGGGACGGACTGTCGTTGTGTTCGATTCCGTTTTCGAGCAGTTCGGTCACGAGTCTGTCCAGCAACTGGCGGTGCGAGAGTATCGAGACGCGCCCAGGATCGGAGATATCGATGGTCACCGCCTCGTGGTCCGATTCGACGCGGTCAGCCGCGGTCTGAATCAGATCGCCGAGGTCGATCACCGACCGAGGTTCGTTCGCTTTCGCCAGGACTGCCTCGATATCACGGGCTTTGTCTCCCATTTCGAGAAGGTCCTCGATGGGCGACCGCAGCTGTGCCCTGATCTCGGGGTCGTCTATCTCGTTGGTGTACGCCAGCGCCGTATCGAGGTCGTTTCGCAGGTTGTGCCGGAGCACGCGAGTGAGCACTTCCAGTTGCTGTTCGCGGGTTTTCCGCTCGGTAATGTCACGGAGTCGAACGGTCTTGCCGGCCGGTTCGTCTTCACCGGTCTGGATCGGCGATGCCGTCACCTCGAACTGGCGGGGGCCGTCCGGCGTCCGGAGCTCGATCCGTCTGACGGCGTCGGGCGGCACACGGGACAGCCCATCGAACACTGCCCCGGCGGGACGGCCAACCGGGGAATCGACGGCGTGCTGTGCGATCCGCGAGGCCGTCGCGTTCATGTCGATGATCCGCTCGTCGCGGTCCAGGATGAGAATGCCGTCCGCGAGATTCTCGATGACTTCCTCGCGTGCGATATACTCGGCCCCGGGCAGGGGCCGAAAGAGCGGATACGAGCGGGTGGCGTAGGCGACTGCGACGCCAGCGACTAGAAACCCCGCAAAGGAAATATCGACCGGAAGGAGGCTGACAGTCCCGCCCCCCTCGGTCGGTTCGGTGAGATTGTTCGCGAGCACGACCGCGTAGAGAAACGAAACGGCGATCCCGAGGACTGCCGCCTGTGCGGTCGAGAACTCTCTGTAGCGCTGGGAGAGTCTGAGAAGCAGATACAGCGCGAGCAGGAGGAGGACTGTCACGTAGAGATACACCGACACAACGGTCGCCGAAACGACACCGAGGACGAGCGAAGGGAGGGAATCGCTGGCGAGAGAGACCGACCCGACGAGGAGGATCGCGCCTCCAAGAGGCGCGAACAGAACGCCGATCTTTCGGCGATCGCTGTACCGATTGTGACCGGTGTACAGCCGGACGTAGATGTAAAACAGGACGGGAACAGCGAGGCTCGTGAACAGCCGACCGAGCTCGACGAGTGTCCACCCCGGGACGGACGATCCGGACGGGATGCCGAACCGCCCCGGTACCAAGAGCAGAACAGCCCACAGGGACAGACTCACGACCGACCACACGAACGCATCGGCCACGGGAGACCCTCGATATCGGGACACGTAGCCAGCGACCAGAACGACGACGAGAGCACTCGCAATACTCGAAGCGTCGAGGACGAGCGGGAGGGCAGACATCTGGTTACGCACACCGTTTCGTTACCAGATACAAAAAACGACGACGTATCGAGTCTGTCTCCTCCGAGCGTCTCAGTTACGAATACGCGGAGGGACAGTTTGATACGGCCCGCCATCGCTACGCACAGTCATGTATGACATCAATTGGCGGCGTCTCGCGGAGTCACCGACGAGGTGGTGAGAGATGGCGCTCGCTCTCGATGGAGTCCTGATCGGAGCCGTGTTCTCGTTGTTCGGGCTGGGGCTGTTCGCCGCCGGGAGCAGGCGGTTTTTCTGGGCGCTGTCGCTGTACCGCAACGACGCGAAGTCAGTTCGGGAAATCGCTCAATCGGAGGGCGCTGTCGAGTTCGACGGGCAGGTTGTCGCACCGTCCGACAGCGACGCGTTCGAGGCGCCCTTTTCCGGCGAGAAAGCCTTTCTCTGTCAGATCTGGATGGAGAAGCTGTCCCGGTTTTCCGAGGGCGGGGAAACCGAGATCTACTTCGACGAGGATCACCGGAACCCGGCCGACACGGAGAAGCAGTGGGGGCTTGCCGATACCGACGAGATCCGTCAACCCTTCGCCGTCGCCGACGGCGGGGCCCGCGTCGTCGTCGACCCCGACGAGGCCGACCTCGACATCACCGGACACATGGGAGCGGTCGTCCACAGCATCGAGGAGGGGGAATCGCTCTCCGAGAAAATCAGGGACCGACTGCAAACGCTCGAAGGGACTGACCCTGATTTCGACGCCGCGCTCGAAACGTGGGATGACGAGGAAAGCGCCGTGAAATACCGGGAGGCGCGGCTGGAACCGCAGGAAACCGTCCACGTGACCGGGGCGGAAGTCCGGAGTATTCCCGAAAGATGGGGGAGCGGCATCGACGCGAGGGTCGGAAAGTCGGAGACAGACGACCGGTACATGATCAGCCGCGGGACCGAGTCAGCGGTGGTTCGCCGACACTTCGTTCAGTTCGTGACCGGGACAATCCTCGGTCTGGCGCTGCTGGCCGTCGGCGGCCGAGCGCTGTATCTCGCAGTCCTGGCTTGAACCGCCGGCCTCACCACGTCAGTCCTTCGTACGTGACGCCCTCCCGCCGATTGACGATCCGTCTCCCGTCGACGATCACTGGCTGAGCCATCGCGTCGAACTCCTCGTCGAGGGCGGCGAACTCGTCCCAGCCGGTGACCACAACGGCACCGGAGGCACCGTCGAGGGCTTCGCCGGCTGTCGGTGCGTACTCGATATCGGGGAACCGTTCGCGCATCTCTTCGATCGCAACCGGATCGTAGCCCACGACCGTCGCTCCGCGGTCCAGTAGCCCCTCGATCACGGGGATCGCCCGGGAGTTTCGGGTGTCATCCGTCCCGGGTTTGAACGAGAGGCCGAGAACAGCGACTCGTTTGTCCGCCACGTCGGCGTGCTTGTCAAGCAGTTCGAGGAGGCGCTCCGGTTGTTGGTCGTTGACCGAGACCGCCGCATCGAGCAGTTGGGGCTCGTAGCCCGCGTTGCGAGCCGCCGTTATGATTGCATCGACGTCTTTCGGAAAGCAACTTCCTCCCCAGCCCACCCCGCTTCGGAGAAAGCGCTCACTGATGCGGTCGTCCAGCCCGATAGCGTCGGCGACCTCGTAGGAGTCGACACCGAACTCCTTACAGATA
>JBLGCM010000241.1:0-3763 GCA_047617345.1 Natronomonas sp.
CGCCGGCGCCGCGAGCGTCGCTCGTCGCTGGACTCTGTTGATCCGTCCATCCATCTGAAGTTCGGTAGCTGCTCCTTAGAGGATTCCGGTTTCGGTCAGTAGATCGAGCGTCGGCTTGGTGTCCGCGAGTTCCGCGAGGTCGATCTCCGGCGGATTTAGCTCGTCGATTGTCCGCAGTCCGCCGACCGGACTGACGCCCGGAACCGTCGGATAGGAGAACATTCGCGTCGCGAAAAACTCCTGTGCTTCCGACGAGAGCAGGTGGCGGATGAAGTTCTCGGCGAGGTCCTGGTCGCTGACGCCCTTGATGATCTGCGCACCGGAGACGTTGATCAGCGCGCCCGCGTCGCCGCTGGTGAAAGCGAGTTCGATCGGCGCGTTCTGGCGCTGGTTGCGCACGCGCACCGCGTAGTAGTGATTCGCGAACCCAGCAGTGAGCGCGCCGTTTGCGACCTCGTTCGAGATCCGGAACTCATTGTTGAACTGCTCGATCCCCGCCTCGACCATGCCATTCAGCCACGCTCGCGTTTCGGACTCGCCGCGGATCAGCCGCATCGCCGTCACGAACGACTGGAAGGCACCGTAGGTCGGGGCCCAGCCCATGGAGCCGTCGAGCGCTGCCGTCTCGGGGAAGTCCCGGACGGTATCGGGCACCTCGGAGTCGCTCAGCTGGTTGGTGTTGTACGGCACGGCGCGGGCGCGCCCGGCGAAGCCGATCCAGCCATCGGCCTGTAGCTCCGCGGGCACCTTGTCGGTGATTTCGGAGGGCAGCGACAGCGCCGCACCCTTCCGGGAGACGTTGCCCAGCGATCCGGCGTCGACGGCGATAAACACGTCCGCCTGACTCGTGCCGGCCTCGACCGCCTCGGTGATGCGGTTCGAGAGCTGGCTGGCGGAGTCGAGTGACTGCTGGTAGGAGAAGTCGGGGTAGATCTCCGCGAGGATGTCGATCAGATCCAGATACAGTCCGCCCTCGCCGCCGCCGAGATAGAAGTTCAACTCGCCCTCCAGGTCTGGCAGGTCCTTGATCGATGTCCCTTCCGGATCCGGTCGATCCGAGACGAGCGGTCCCGACCCCCGGAAATCGGAGATGTCGAAATCCAGCGCCTCGCCGTTACCGTCGTCGCCGCCGAACATGCCGAAACAGCCCGCCATGCTGGCGGTGCTCGCCGCGGCCGCGCCCGCGAGGAACTGCCGCCGTCTCGATTGGCCGTCGATCCGTCCATCGTGGTTTTCGTTGGGAGTCATTGTTTTAGGGTTACCTAAACGGCGTTTATATGTGTCGATTCAGTCGTCCGCCGGGACTCGTTCGAGTGCGGCCAGCGTGTCCAGCCAGTCGTGCATGTGCTTGCCGACGTAGGGCAGAAACTCGCCGTTGCGGTACTGCTCGGGGTCGGCTCCACAGAGGGCGTCGGCCATCGCCCGGTAGGCGTCGACGTACGTTTCTGCACCGATACCGGCGTCGTCAACCAACTCCCAGATATGCTCGTTCAACTCCAGTCCGGCGACCTCGTTGTGCAGGTCGTCGAACGTCGACCGCGCGGCCTTGTTGTGCTCACAGAGCGGTCGGCCGTTGTAGATCTGTTTGCCGAGCAGATCGCAGGCCCGTTTGAGGAAGACGCCGCTCCAGATGTCGTCGAATCGGCCGACGTCCCACTCGTTGTCGTCCATCGGCAACTGGTAGAACGCGGGAATCACTTCCCGCCGAAAGGCGAGGTTCATCGAACAGACCGTGAGGTAGTTGTCCTCTGCGGCGACGAAATCCGCGCCGAAGTCGCCCTTTTCTGTGCGGGTCTGAGCCTGTCCCCGCAGGTCGCCGTCCATCAGGATGCGCACCGCGTCCAGGTCCGGCACGTTCGTCCACAGTCCCTGCGAGGCGACGATCTCTCCCCGTTCGATGGTCGCCGTCTCCGTCGTCACCGTCTCGTCCATCGCCGAGTAGGGGTAGCCCCGTGGGTACAGGCCGTGTTCGTCGGCCTCCTGGTAGAGGACGTTCACCCACTGGGTGTCCGAGGAGACGGCCTCGATTTCGCCCGCGAAGGCGAGGTTTTCCATGTGACAGCCGAAGAAGTCCTCCCCATGGGGCAGCGTGTCGTCGTCGATGAACACGCCGTACTCGAAGCGGGGGTTGTTCCACATGTACAGCAGGCCGAAACTCGTCTCGGCGTGACTCGCCGCCGGCACGACGTGACTGTACTCCTCGATGTCTTGTTCCTCGTACCACTCCTCGCGACGGGTCCCGTCGAAGACCGCGCCGGCGACGTCCAGCTCCGCCAGCATCGACTCCATCTCCTCCGTCTCACAGAAGTCCTCGGTCACCAGCACGAAAAACAGCCGCGACGTGTCGAAGCCGTGCTCGCGGGCGTTCTCGACGTAGGACCGAACGCAGTCGTACTCCCGGATCGTCGGGACGATGACACAGATATCTTGCTCTCCTGTCCGCTGTCTCATGTCTGCTTGTTTTTTAGGCTTACCTAAAACTTTGACGATTCGGGTTCCGGTTGGGCCGGTTCCTCGCTGATGCCGTCCAGCGAGAGGTTCAGTCCGAGCGCGCTGGCCGCGCCGCCGGCGACGGTGACGACGTTTTTCAGCGCGTGGTCGACAATTGCGGCGGCCAGCGCGGTCGCCGCGCTGATCGGGGAGACGGCGACGACCACGGCGGTGAAGGCGGCTTCGTAGAGTCCGATTCCGCCCTGCGAGAGCGGGAGCACTTTCGCCAGATTGCCGACCGTCACGGCCAGCGTTCCGACGGCAACCACCAGTGGGACGGAGAGCAGCCCCGTCACGGCCCGAAAGACGAGTATCGCCGTCAGCACATCCAGCGCCCAGACCGCGAGACTGCCCGCGCCGATCCGTCCGATTGCCCGCGGATCGGCCGCGACGACCCGCACGTCGGCTCCGAACTCGACGGCGGCATCGACGACGGTCGACAGCGCGGTGCCGTCCGCCCGCGTGCGGAACCGACCGCCCACGTCCCAGTCCTGTCGAGCGATGACGACGAGGATGACACTACAGCAAAGCGCGGCGCCGGCGACAGCACTCGCTCCGAGTACCGCGGGAACCGACTCGCCGACCGGTAGCGTTCGCCCGTCGAGTAACAGCCACGCGACCGCCACCGCCCCGAAGCAGGCCAGCGCGAGCAGATCGAACAGCCGCTCGACGGTCAGCGAGGCGGCGCCGGTCGTGTACGGGACCTCTCGGCGGGTTTTGAGTAGATACGCCCGAACGCCGTCGCCCGCTCGCGCGGGCACGGCGAGATTCGCGAGTTGGCTCACGAACACCGCGGCCGTGAGAAAGCCGCGCCCGCAGTGTCGACCCATCACGCCGAGAACCTGGTCGTAGCGATATCCGCGCACGGGCCACGAGACGGCGTAGACACAGACTGCCGCGGTGAGCAACCCGATATCCGCCATCCGGACCGCCTCGACGACCCGCTCGGTCTCGACGACCCTGACCGCGAGAACCGCGCCGACGATCAACACCAGCACCGTTCCGAGCAGGCTGAAACGCCGCTGTCTGAACGGGCTGGACCGATCATCGGCTGGCTTTCCCATACGTATCGCTGACTGCTTCAAATATTTAAGTCCACCTAAAACTGAGTATTCCGGCGCTTTTACTCGGTCCTACTGCAAAAACGACCGTTCGGTGTACTGATTCGTTCGGCCGTCGATCCGTTCGATAGGTGGTCGTCGCTCGGCGGTCTACTCGCAGAAAAACCGGATTCTGTCGCCCTCCTCAGGCGGTTACGCGGAAGGACTGCTTG
>JBLGCM010000242.1:0-3762 GCA_047617345.1 Natronomonas sp.
CGTCTCTCCCGGATCGATCTCCCCGGACTCGAACCCCTGGATGACGCCGAGGTCGTCTCTCGTCGTCTGGAGGACGAACGCCACCGACTGCGTGCGAGAGTCGTCGTTCTCGACGGAGATCCGAAGCTCCGAGGCGGCCGGCTCCGGATCGGCCGGTTCGTCGGTTTCTTCGGTGTCACCAGAACAGCCAGCGAGACCGACTGCCAGTGCCGTCCCGACCGTCGTGAGTACGCGGCGGCGTTGCATACGCTCCCATCGCTCTCGACGGTGAAAAAACCCTGCGCGCTCGTGTTGCCATTCCCCGACGATCGGCTGGCGTCGCCGAGACTGAACCAGATATTTATCCCCCCGCTCGTCAGCCTACGTATGACCGACCGATGGCTGACCGCCTGGGGACTTGCCGCGCTCGCCTTCGGCGCTGGATCGCTGATCGTGCCGCTGTATCTCGTCGAACTCGGTGGTGATGCCTTCGATCTGGGAATCCTCTTCGCAACCGGTTCGTTCGTCGGCGTCCCCGGCGCACTCGTCATCGGCAATCTCGCGGATCGGACGGGGAAACGCCGCGTGTTCGTCCTCGCAGCGATGGCCATCACAGCCGTGGCGATGGCCGCCATTCCGCTGCTCGACAGTATCGGACCGGTTATCGTCGCCAACGCGGCGCTGTGGTTCGGGTTCGCGGCCGCGACGCCGGTGTTGACCTTGCTCGTCGTCGCCGGCGAACCCGAGTCCCGCTGGAGTCTGCTCATCGCTCGACTCAACAAGTATCAGGGGATCGGCTGGGCGGCCGGGCTCGCGCTCGGATTCGCCATCGTCACCGGCTCGTCGGGGTTCGCTGCTACCGTGACTGCCCAGCGGTGGGTGTGTTTCGCCTCGGCGGCCAGTGCCGGCGCTGGGCTCTTGCTCGGGATCCGAACACTCCCGCCGGATCCGATCGCCGGAGCCGAGCCCTCGCCCGGGAGACTTCGCCGACAGGGCCGGCAGGCGGCCCGGTTCAACGTCCGCGGTGCGGCGTTCCCGTTCACACTCGGGCGGTTCGATCCCCGTGGACTCCATCCCCGTGCCCTCGTCGAGCGGTTCTCGCCGCCGTTGGGGCTGTACTTTCTCGCTGTCTCGGTCGCGTTCACCGGCTTCGGCGTCTTCTTCGCGCCCCTGCCGGCGTATCTCTCCGAGGTCGGCCACGGGTCGAGCGAGATCTTCGGCCTGTACCTGCTGCTCAACGTCGGTGCCGCGGTCTTTTTCGACCCGGCCGCGCGTCTGGCCGACCGGTACGACATGGTGGCCGTCCACGTCGGCGCGCTCCTCACCCGGAGCGCGGTGATGGCGCTCGTCGTTCCGGTCGCACTCGCGCTCAGCGGTCCCGCGTTGCAGTTGGGCGCAACCGCCTCGCTGTTGCTCGTCGTCGGGCTGACGTGGGCGGTCATCGCCGTGACGGCGGCGACGCTGGTCACGAAGCTTGCGCCGCCCGCCATCCGCGGTGAGGCCCTCGGTGCCTACAGTGCGCTCGTCGCCGTCGGCGGCGGTATCGGCGGCCTGTTCGGCGGGTGGCTCGCTGCCTTCGGCTACCTCGTCGCGTTCGGCGTCGCCGGCGGCTTGATCGGAAGCGCCGCCGGCCTCGTCGTCCTCTCTCGGCGGACAGCAGTGGCGACCGCGGATCCGGAACCGGTCTGAGCGGTCGACGACGAGCCAGCGGCGGTAGGTCCAACTGTAAAGTAGCTCTGCCGCGGAGGGACACCCATGGGTGACGAGGATATCGACGAGGTGGACACGGCTATCCTGTACGCGCTCCAGGAGGACGCCCGAAACCTCTCGTCGGGGGATATCGCCGAACGAACGGACACGTCCGACAGCACCGTCCGCAAGCGCATCCAGCGACTCGAATCCGAGGAGGTAATCAAGGGATACAGCGCCGAGGTCGACTACCAACAGGCGGGTTATCCGCTCCGAATGTTGCTGTACTGTACCGCGCCGATTCCCGAGCGCGGCGAACTCATCGACGAGATCCTCGGCATCGACGGCGTCGTCTCGGTTCAGGAACTGGTCACGGGCGAACAGAACCTGCTGGTCACGGCCGTCGGCGAATCGGACGGCGACATCACGCCCGTCGCACAGGAACTGCTCGGGATGGGGCTGACCGTCGCCGACGAAGTGCTCGTTCGCAGCCACAAGACGACGCCGTTCGGCGAGTTCGATCCCGAGATGGACGGCCCAGATTAAGCCGGGACGCGTTTCGCGTCCAACGCGCGACGACCGATTCGACCCGATGCGCCGTCCCGGCGAGGCCGCCCAGTCGCCGAGACGTGTGCGGGCGTTGACGACCGCGGGTACAACCGTGTCTGTCGGTCTATCGACTCCCCGGCACAGGGTCGGTCCCGCGTCCGCTGTGGTCTCAGCGCGCGTGCTCGACATCTCATCTCATATTAGGGAGTTATTATAATCAATATGTTCCCGAATGACGGGTACAATGAACGATCTGGTAAAATAGACAGATTTAATACGCAATCTGTTCGTATTTCCGGGCAGAGACGACTGATGGTCGTGGTCGCGGACGACTACAGGTCGTCAGTCGAGGGAAGACAACGATGACAGAGACACAGCAGCCGACGACAGTAGGACAGCTTCCGACTTCGAGAAGCGACACATCGCGCGTACCTGCTGTGCTGACACGGCTGATCTGGCTGCTCTGGGTCGGGGCGCTCGGGCTCGCGGTCGCGTATCTGTTCCGCGGCCACCCGTGGGCGGCCGGACCGGTCGTCGTCGACGGACTGACCGCGGTGATGTGGGTGACGGCCACCTTCTTCAGCGCCATCATCCACAGCTACTCGCGGCGGTATATGGCCGGCAGCGAGACGATTGACCGGTTTTTCGTCCGGGTGTTCGCGTTCACGCTGGCCGTGATGACGCTGGTCGCGGCCGATCACCTGCTCCTGTTCGCGGCCGCGTGGCTCGCGATGGGACTGGTGATGGCCGAACTAATCGGTCACGTCGAGAACTGGCCCCAGGCACAGGCTGCCGGCGCGCTCGCCCGGCGGCACTTCCTCGCCAGCACCGCGGCACTCGGGGCCGGGCTGGTCGCGCTGTGGGCGGACACCGGAGCGACGACGGTCTCCGGGCTTCCCGACGCCCTCGGGACCGCGTCGCCGGCCGTCGTCGTCTTCGCCGCGGGCGCGCTCGTGCTCGCGGCGATGATCCAGTCCGCGCTCGTCCCCTTCCACACGTGGCTGCTCTCCTCGATGACGGCCCCCACGCCGGCCTCGGCGCTGATGCACGCCGGCTTCGTCAACGCTGGCGGCGTCCTGCTGATCCGCTTTGGCCCGGCGGTCACCGTCGAGGCCGCAGTCATGCTCGCAATCGTCCTCGTTGGCGCGGCGAGCGCCCTCCTCGGAAAGCTCCTGAAGACCGTCCAGACGGACGTGAAAGGTCAACTCGCCTGCTCGACGACCGGACAGATGGGATTTATGATCATGCAGGTCGGCCTCGGCTTCTTCGCTGCCGCGCTCACTCACCTCATTCTGCACGGCTTCTACAAGGCCTACCAGTTTCTCGGCTCGGGCAGCCAGGTCGCCAACGAGCCCCCGACGACAACGGGCGACGCCCGCTCGACAGGCGTCGCTGACGTCATCGGTATCGCCCTCACTGCCGTCGCCAGCGGCGCGCTGTTCGCCGCGCTCACTGGCAAAGGTAGCAAACTGGACAGCGGCCTGCTGTTGGCGATGCTCGTCGCCCTGACGGTCCTGCACGCCGCCCGCGAGATCGTCACCCGGA
>JBLGCM010000243.1:0-3760 GCA_047617345.1 Natronomonas sp.
CGCGCCGCTGAAGGGGATGATCGACTATCTCTTCGAGACCGGCCGCGACGAGTACGAGGGCGAAAAGCGGGATGTCTGGCTCTTTCTCGGGGCCGCGTGGCAGGACGACCTGCCCTACCGCGAGGCTTTTCGTCGCTACCAGAAGCGTCACGACAACTTTCACTTTGTCCCGTGTCTCAGCCGCGAACTCTCGCTGTCGGAGTGGGACGGCGAAACCGACTACGTCCAGCACGCGCTGTTGAAACACGCCGACGACGGTCGCGTGACGACCGCGCTGGGCGACCGACTCGAGGAGTGGCTTACGAGAGAACCCGACTCGGGCGTCGATGCCCGTGTCGACCCCTCGAATATCGAAGTGTACGCCTGTGGCATCAACGCGATGGTCCACAGCCTCGTCAAAGCCGTCGAGCGACTCGGCGTCCCGGATCGGTACATCGAATCGGAAGGATTTGGATAGCACTCGACTGAAATCGACCGATCAACCGTCAGTTTTCGTCCGCTGTACCGCGTTTCTGCAGCCGTTCAATCCCAGATCTGCGATTTCCGTGTGCGTGTTACTCTCTGCCGTGAGGTCCGTTACATTGATATGAGATACCAACGTACCTTGAGAGTGTTACACAATGTCGATGGGAGCATACGACGACGCAGAGCACGAACGCCGCGAACGGAAAAACAGCGAAGTCGACGCCAGTTTCGACGACGAGAGACACGAGTATCGCGGAGAGATCGAGTACGACGGCGAGGAGTCGACGGAAGATCTTCTCGATCAGTTCGAGCAAATCCGAGATAACTGATCGTCGCGGCAGAGTCGCCCGGGCCCGTTCAAAGGTTACCCAGCGGTTCGAGACACTCCTCGCAGTAGCCGCAGGCGGTGTCGTTGACGGTGTCACAGTGCCAACGGCGGGTCCGTCCGTCTCCGAGGGGCGGTCCGCACTTCAGTTCGAGAGCTCGTCTCCGGTCGACCGGTGTCGCCGATGGGTCCCGGGTCGAGACTGGTCTCGCGGCCGGACGTGATCCCCGCGACGGACCACCGGAGCACAGAGAACCCGATAGCGAAGACCACAAGCAACGTGCCTGCCGGAGTGGGGAGCTCCCTACCGTGAGTCGGCAGCTACTATATTTGCCCTTTTTCGCGTTCGTTGTCTGAAAACGAGTCGGCCGGGCGCGGACTGACAGTCGGATCAAAAGCTTATGAGACTGACGGCAGTACGGGCGTGTATGACCTCGACACGCGCGTGGACTCCTGACCGACCGCCGTCAACTCGGTGGCGATGACTGTCGTCGACGGTTTGTGGTATCTCGCCGACGAGGCCGAACAGCAGGCCGAACGGCTCTATCACCGACTCTGCGACCGGTACGACTGCCGCGAATTCGAGACGACCAAACGGGTCCGCCGGCACCGCTTCGAGACCGTCGCCCGCCGAATCAAGCGAAACGGCGCACCCTACGGCGCACACACGCTCACGTATCGCGACGGCGGAGATCTGCTCCTGGTTCGGCACGACGGCGTCGACCTGTGGGTGCTGCCGGGCGGGCAGGCCGACGGCGACGAGGACTTTCGTGAGGCCGCCCGGCGGGAACTCGAAGAGGAGGCCGGTGTAACGGTAGAGTTCGACGGACTGGCGTTGCTCGGCCGCGTCTCCTTTTGCTGTGACGAGTATTCGACGTGGGGCGTGCTACCGATTTTCGAGGGCAAGGTCCAAAACGGCGAGGCACAGCCATCCGTTGACGACCCTGACGAGGAGATCTCAGCGGCGGAGTGGTTCGCCGAACTCCCGCCGGACACCCGCGACCGCGAGCAGTTACGCCGCTGGCGCGAGCGGCGATTCGGCGAGTGACTACTCCTCGGCGTCGTGTGAGAGGCCCTCGCGCTGGTCGGCGCGCTTGCGGCGGATGGCGGCGCGGGCGTTGCCGGCCTCGTACCCAAAGAGGACTGATTCGGCGTACTCGCCGGCAACCTCCATCGCCTTGATCAGGTTGTCCACGTCGATGTTGATCGCGTACAGTTCGACGCTAACGGGCGTGTCGAGGCGGTCCTGAAAGCCCTTGGCGATGACCTCGATCCAGTAGGTCGTCTCGTAGGCCATATCGTAGATTGGAACGACGAACTCATCGACATATTCAGAGAGCGCATCGAGATCCAGTCCGCTCCGGGCGTCGAGGTGGCCGGGGTAGGGATCGGGATACAGCGTCAGATAGAGGTCGCCGGGGACGCGCTCGCGGGCCTCGGCGACGAAGTCGGTGATGATGCTCTGTCGCCATACCCGTCGGTCCTCGTACTCGCTGTCGGCAAACCGTTCGTTGCAGTGCTCGCAGTGACAGTACTCCTCGCGGGGAAATCCCACGTCGTCGAGACGAACATCTTCGCTGACCGCGGCGGCGTCCTCGACCATCTCCAAGATCCCCTCACGGTAGGTGTCCTTCGAGGGACAGACGTAATCCCAGTCGAAATGCGGGCGGTCGCGGGTCGCAGGCGTGCCGAACTCGTCGACCGGAGCGAGCGTCGGATCGCCCTCAACGGCGGCGTTGTCGCCGAACGCCGAAATCATGTTGACCGCACCGGCAATCGGTTCCGTCGCTCGACCGGTCACGTCTTTCATCTCGAAAAACGTGCGGTCGAACTCCGGCCAGGTCACCTCCTGTTCGTTTCGCGTGACGATTCCATACATACTCGATGGTTGGGGCGAAGCCCCCTAAGGGATTCGAGAAGAAGTGGTTTGCAGACGATCCGATCCCCGAGTTTACTCGCTGCTGACGAGTTTGTAGACGAGGGCGATAGCGACCAGTGCGATAACGAGTTTCAGTTTGGTGGACATCGTTTCAACTGTCGCGATACTGGATAATAGGCTTTCCGCCACGCATACGAAAAGTTATCATTGCGCCCACGGACGACCGAGGGGAACGGGTGTCTCTCGCCGATCGGATATTCTCAGTCAGCGCGAAGGCGACAGCGAGGGTGAGCGCCTATCCCACCAGACTGCGCAGAGAGAATCGCTGGCGAAGCACGGGAACGATCCTGGGGGCATACGCTCGCTCCGTCGAAACGAACTAACCCCGAAGTACCGGCGAGTTTCTGAGCGAGAGCCAGCTTGGAACAAAACCGCACAGTGCGGTAGCAGGCGCGTCAAGCATCCGCGAACGCGGTTTTTCAGCGTAGATCTTTCGTTCGAGTGCTGTGTTCCGCACACCCGAGAACAAAAATCCGCTACATGAAGTCGGCAATGCCGGACTGTTTGTTGTTGTCGTTCTCGAACACCCGCTCGATCCGCTTTTCGAGGATCTGCAGGCGCTGTTTGGTGTAATCGTCCGCGCCGAACTCCTCGGCGACGCGGATCGCGGTGTCCATGTACTTGTTGACAGAGCCCTCGTGGACGGTGAGGGTGATGTCGCCGCCACACTCCCGACAATCGCCGGTCAGCGGCGCACGGCGGTACTTTTTGCCACAGTCCAGACAGCGAAACTCCTGGCTCGAAAAGGCCTTGAGATTGCCCAGCAGGTCCGGCAGGAAGTGGAACTCGATGATCCGCTCGGCCACGTCGGACTCGTCGACCGCCCGGAGTTTCCGCGACAGCGCGAGTTGGGCGTCCATCTTCTCCTGCATCGACCCGAGTGTCTTGTACGCCGACAGATCAGGGCCGGCGGCGAGGTCGGTCGTGTCGTGGCTGTGATCGAAGCCGGTGTACTCCCGGTCGGTGCCGAGAGTCTCCTCGGCGATGGTCATGATGTCTTCGACCTCGCCGGTCTCGGCCATCTCCCGGGT
>JBLGCM010000244.1:0-3756 GCA_047617345.1 Natronomonas sp.
TTACGACATCGACGATACCGACTACGCGACCTACTTCGAGCAGGCCCACAACGGCGTCCCGGTGCGGATGGCGCTGCTCGATTTGCTTCTGGAGGGTGGCCGATGAGCGATCAAGAACTCCGCGTCAGCAAGATCGAAAACGGCACCGTGATCGACCACATCACCGGCGGACAGGCACTCAACGTCCTCGCAATTCTGGGTATCGACGGGGTCCGCGGCGAGACCGTCTCCATCGGGATGAACGTCCCCTCCGACCGGCTCGGTCGCAAAGACGTTGTCAAGGTCGAAGACCGAGAACTGAGTCAGTCGGAGTTGGACGTGCTCTCGCTGATCGCCCCCGCCGCGACGATCAACATCATCCGCGGCTACGACGTCGTCGAGAAAAACCGCGTCGAACGCCCCGATGCGGTCAGTGGCGTCCTCGACTGCCCGAACACACACTGCATCACGAACGAAAACGAGCCCATCGACTCGCGGTTCGAGGTGCTCGACGACGGCGTCCGCTGTGTCTACTGCGATTCGATCATCCGCGAGGATATCGCCGATCACATCAAAGTCTGATCGACAGGGAGTCACTCGCAGACGGAAATTTATATACGAATACGAACCACACCCGGTCGTGAGTTTCATCATCGGACGGGGCCGCGAGGAGATCGGCTCGAAATCGGCCGGGCGGATCGGACGGTACCGCGCGCTCGACGGCAGCCAAGGTGCGCCGCTGTATCTCGATATCGATAGCCCGCACGCGATCCTCGTCGTCGGCAAGCGCGGCTACGGGAAGTCCTACACCCTGGGTGTCGTCGCCGAAGAACTCGCCAGGGCTGATCCAATTGCCCCGGTGGTTGTCGATCCGATGGGCGCGTTCGAGAACTTCGCCGAAGAGGCCGACGCCGAGATTCCGGCAGAAGTGCGCACCCACCCGTCCGTGACACCCGACTCGCTGGATCCGCGGTCGTGGTGTGCGCTGGTCGGCCTTTCACCGGAGAGTTCGGCCGGTGCGCTCGTCTGGCAGGCCGCACAGGAGTCATCGACGCTCGACGGGATGTGTGAGCACATACGGGCGGCGGACGCCAGGAGTGCAGACGAGCGCGCCGCGATCAACCACATCGGAATGGCCGACACCTGGGAAGTGTTCGACGCCGAGAGTGGACTGGACGCCGAGAGCCTGTCCGGACCGGAGGTGACCGTCCTCGATCTGTCGGGGCTGGCGGATGCGCCGATGAACGCGGTCGTGCGCGGCGTCGCCGAGTCGCTGTATCAGGCCCGGGTCAGCGAGGGGATTCGCCGCCTCCCGTGGCTGGCGCTCGACGAAGCGCACACCTTCTTCGACGGCGTGGCCCGGTCCGCGCTCGAGACCATCCTCACACGCGGGCGAGCCCCCGGTGTCAGTACAGTGTTGGTGACACAGCGGCCGAGCGCGGTGCCCGAGGTCGCCGTCTCCCAGTCGGATATCCTCCTCGCCCACCGGCTGACCGCACAGGCCGACGTGGCCGCACTGCAGACCGCCCGGCCGACCTACCTGAACGAGTCTCTCGAGGAGAAGATGCCGACAGAACCCGGCGAAGTCCTCATCGTCGACGACTCGACAGAGACGGTTCACGCGGCACAGATCCGCGAACGCGAGACAGTCCACGACGGCGACAGCGCTACTGCCGAGGCGGTGAATCTCGCTGAAAGGAGATAACCGGGAAGATGTCCGGGGGAAGACTCAACAGGCGGGCGACCGTCGCATCCGCCCGTGACGGCCGCCGAACGAATTTCGCGCTGGGCGCGACGGTTCGTCCTCGTCGGAGCCGGTTGGCTCGCTATCTGGCAAGGAGCCGTCCTTGCAGGTGTGAGCCACCGGACTGGCGTGGTACTCGGAGTACTCGGGTTCGCCTTTCAGACAATCTTCGGGAAGGCGTACTCGCTCGTTCCGAGTTACTTCGACCGGTCGCTCGCGACGACCCGGTTCATGCCGGTGCATCTCCTCCTCGCCAGCCTCGGACCGGCGCTGCTCGCCGTCGGGATCGAAACGGCACGGCCAGCGCTGCGCAGTGCCGGGGCGGCGGCGTGGGGACTCGCAGTCGGCCTCTTCGTCGGGACCATCGGACTGACAATCCGCGACAACCCGCTCGGCTCCGAGACGGGGACCGGCGAGGCCTCCGGCCACCGAGAGCCACTGGATCGGACCGCGAATCTCTTTTTTCCCGTCGTGCTCGGATATCTGCTGGTCGGCTCGTACGGATTGCTTGCCATCGAGAGCGGTCTCCCACCGCTGCTCGACGGCTATCCGCCCCGAACCAGCCACCTGCTCGCTGCCGGCGGCGGAGCGTTGCTGATATTCACGATCGGGTTCCGACTCCTACCGCGGTTTTTCGTTGCGAATGTCGAGCGGGAGCTCGCGTTGATCGTGCTCGCGGCCGGTGCGCTCGGGCCGGTCACCGTCGCCATCTCGCTACCGGCCGGGCAGCTGTTCGTCGTCGGAGCAGTACTAGAGGCGACGGCAGTGATCGGCTACGCCGGTGCAGTCGCGGTTCTGTTCGCTCGCTCTGACCGGCGTCGGGTCGGTCTATACGGCGCCCTCGCCGGTGCCGGTGCGGGAACGCTTGCCGCGTTAATCGGCCTGTTGTTCGCATTCGACGGCGTAACGACGGCGAGAATCGCTGCTCACACTCGCCTCAATCTGCTGGGGCTACTCGGGCTCACGATAGTCGGCGTCAGCTACCAGTTCTACCCGCCGGGCGTGAGTTCTCTCCCGCTGATCGACGACCGGACTGCGCTGCTCGCGCTTGCACTGCTGGGCGGCGGAGTACTCGCCGAGGCCGGTGGACTCCTCGCTGGCCTGGAGTCGGTCAGGGCGGGCGGCCGCGCGCTCGCCGCCGGAGGGGCAGTTGTGCATCTGGTCGTCATCGGCACGGTAATCGCGGAGCGGTAGCGGTGTGGCCGCCGTACGCGTGGTACTGTGACACAATACCCATATGCCTCAGAACGAATGAGCGCGTATGGCGTTCGGACTTACCGGAGGGCAAAAACAGATCCAGGAAGGGGTCCGGAAGTTCGCCGAAAACGAGATCAAGCCGATCGCCTCGGAGTACGACCGCGAGGAGAAGACCTCCACGAGGTCATCGACGAGGCCGCGGAGATGGGACTGCTCGGGGCTCGGATTCCAATCGAGTACGGCGACGCAGGTTATTCGGCGTCGAGCGATTCGACCGCGACGCCAAAGTCACCCAGATCTGCGAAGGGGCCGCCGAAATCCAGAAACACATCATCGCCCGCGAACTGCAAGAAACGGGTCTGCTCTACAGTCGCCGGCAGTCTCCGAATCGTTCGTGGCAAAACTCGCGAGTCAGCAACGCAGATCTTTTTATCGCGTGGTGAGAAGGGAGAGGTATGTTTGGAGGAGGCGGTGGCGGACTCGACTCGCGCAAGATGCAGCAGATGATGAAGCAGATGGGCATCGACATCGACGAACTCGATGCCGAGGAAGTGATCATCAAAACAGCGGACAAGGAACTCGTCTTCGACAATCCCGACGTACAGCGAATGGACGCACAGGGTCAGGAGACCTACAACGTGGTCGGGAGCCCGACGACTCGTGACGGTGGTGAGTCGACGGCAGCGACCGGGTCCGACTCCGGGTCTGACGAGGACGAGATCCCACAGAGCGACGTCGAGACCGTCGCTGATCGGGCGGGCGTCAGCGAGGAAGCGGCCCGCGAGGCGCTGGAGGCGACCGGTGGCATGCCGCTGGACGCCATCGAACGGCTCTCG